>JBJTPC010000502.1:0-2915 GCA_046074905.1 Gammaproteobacteria bacterium | reverse complement strand
CTGGAACTCGAACTCGAAGTCGGAGACGGCACGCAGACCGCGCATCACCACGCCGCAGCCATGCTCGCGCGCCACTTCGACCGTCAGGCCGCGGTAGCCAATCACCTCGACATTCGGGATGCCCATGGCATCGCACACCTTGCGCACCATCTCCACGCGCTTGTCGAGCGGGAACATCGGCGCCTTGTTCGGATTGGCGGCGATGGCCACCACCACGCGCTCGAATATTCCGGCGGCACGGCGCACGAGGTCCGTGTGGCCGTGGGTAATCGGATCGAAGGTGCCTGGATAGAGGGCGCAGCGCTTCGGATTCATGGGGCAGCGGGTTCCCGACGCAGGAGATGGAAGACCACATCGCCGGCACGACCTTCGCGCCAGGAGCGCAGGCCGGCGGGCCAGACCGGGACGGCGCGCGACGCGGCATGCTCCACGTAGAGCCATCCCCCGGGCGCGAGCCAGCCGCGTTCGATCAGGAGTTTACACAACTCGTCCTCGCGCCCGTCCGCGAACGGCGGGTCGAGGAAGGCGAGATCGACGACCGCGACGGCCCCTTCGAGATACCGGTAACCGTCCGCCTGCACCACCTGCACCGGTGCCGCGCCGGTGGTGTCGATGCCAAGGGTCGCCAGCGAGGACCGCAGCTGCGCCGCGGCGGCCGGATGCCGCTCCACCAGCACGGCGGATGCGGCACCACGCGACAGGGCCTCGAGACCCAAGGCGCCGCTGCCGGCGAACAGGTCCAGGACCCGGGCGCCCGCACAATGTCCCTGCAACCAGTTGAACAGCGTTTCACGCACGCGGTCGGGGGTCGGCCGCAAGCCCTCCACCACCGGAAAGGTGAGGCGACGACCCCGCCAACGGCCGGCGATGATGCGCACGGATTGGCGCCCGGCCACCCCCTGGCTGACCGCTCGCCTGGTCGGCCCGGCGGCGTTCCGGGAAGCTGGCGGCAAACGGGGCCTGGACACGCGGGACCTCGGTGGGATGGACCGTCATCGGCTACCATTCCATACATGTTCGGTCTCGGCAAGAAATCCACGGAGAGCGCCGGCTCCCCGACCTCGGGGGGCGGTGCGGTCAGCGGCTTTTTCCGCAAGCTCGGCGCCCGGCTCGGCGGCGGATTCCTTGGAGGATTGCTCGGCCGGAAAATCGATGCGGAACTGCTCGATGAACTCGAGACCCGCCTGCTGACTGCGGATGTGGGGGTGGCTGCCACGCAGGCGCTGCTGGGTGACCTCCACAAGCAAGTGGCCCGGCAGGAACTGAAGGACGAGGCGGCCCTGCTGAAGGCGCTGCGGGCGCGCATGCTCGAGTTGCTCGTTCCCTGCGCCCGGCCCCTGGCGCTTGCCGCGGATCGCCGACCGAACGTCATCCTCGTGGTGGGCGTGAACGGCTCCGGCAAGACCACCACCATCGGCAAGCTCGCGCGGCGTTACGTCCGCGAGGGGCGCAAGGTGATGCTGGCGGCCGGTGATACCTTCCGCGCCGCAGCCGTCGAGCAATTGCAGGCGTGGGCCGACCGCAACGACGTCCCTTGCGTTGCGCAGGCGACCGGGGCCGACCCGGCCGCGGTGGTATTCGACGGCCTCGCGGCGGCGCAGGCACGCGGCATGGAGGTCCTGCTGGCCGATACGGCCGGGCGCCTGCACGTGCAGTCACACCTCATGGAAGAACTGAAGAAGGTCAAGCGCGTCCTTGGCAAGGCGGATCCCAGCGCCCCGCACGAGGTGCTGCTGGTGCTCGACGGCAGTCAGGGACAGAACGCCCTGGCCCAGGCGCGGACATTCCACGCAGCCCTCGGGGTCACGGGCCTGGTCCTGACCAAGCTCGATGGCTCGGCCAAGGGCGGCATCCTCTTCGCCTTGGCGCAGGAGCTGGGCCTGCCGGTACGGTTCGTCGGACTTGGCGAGGGTATCGACGACCTCGCCCCCTTCGATGCCGAGTCTTTCGTCGACGGTCTGCTGGGCCTGTCCCGCGAGGAGACCGCATGATCCGCTTCGAGAATGTCGGCAAGCGCTATGCCACGGGCCGCGAGGCCCTGGTCGATGCCAGCTTCCACATCCCGCCCGGCGAGATGGTGTTCCTGACCGGTCACAGCGGTGCCGGCAAGAGCACCCTGCTCAAGCTCGTGGCCGCCATCGAGCGTCCTTCCCGTGGCGAGGTGACCGTCGGTCGGCAAAAGGTCTCGGCCCTCTCCCGGGCGGCAGTGGCGCCGTTCCGCCGGCAAATCGGCATGGTCTTCCAGGACCACAAACTGCTCTACGACCGGCCGGTCTTCGACAACGTGGCGCTGCCGCTGGTGGTCGACGGCATACCCCGCCGCGAACTCGACCGTCGCGTGCGTGCGGCGCTCGACCAGGTGGGCCTGCTGGGCCGCGAGGGCGGCTTCCCGATGGAACTCTCCACGGGCGAGCAACAGCGCGTGGGAATCGCCCGCGCGGTGGTCTCGCGCCCCACCATCCTGATTGCCGACGAGCCCACCGGCAACCTCGACCCCGAACTGGCGATCGACGTGATGGGAATCTTCCAGCGGTTCCACGGCGTGGGAACGACCGTGCTGATCGCCACCCACGATGTGCACCTGATCGAGCGCTTCCCCGTCCGCCGCCTGCACCTCGGCCAGGGGCGTGTGCTGCGAGACGAGCGTACCGCCGGAGACGCCCATGGTCGATGAGCCGATGAAGGCGACCCAGCGCGATTTCCGCACCCGTTTCGACGGCTGGCTGGAACGGCACGCGCAAGTGGCCGTGGCCTCGATCGGGCGCCTCTACCGTCGTCCGATCGCCACCCTGATGGTATGGCTGGTGATCGGCGTGGCGCTGGCGCTGCCGGCACTGCTGCAGGTGACGGTGCGCAACCTGCAGGCCGTGGGTCCGGCCCAGGACCGAGCCTACGCCATCGACGTCTTCCTGAAA
>JBJTPC010000501.1:0-3859 GCA_046074905.1 Gammaproteobacteria bacterium | reverse complement strand
GCAGGGGCTGCAGTCCGCCGAGGGTCGACTGACGGGCGCCATGGTGAAGGGCAACGACGGCAGTTTCCACGCGGTCGCGGCCGACCAGGTGTTCGCCTTTTTCGGCTTGCAGCCGAAGCTCGGCCCGATTGCCACCTGGGGTCTGGCCATGGAGCGCAAGGCGCTCAATGTCGACACCGAGAAGTTCCAGACGAGCGAGCCCGGCATCTTCGCGGTGGGTGACATCAACACCTACCCGGGCAAGAAGAAACTGATCCTGTCCGGCTTCCACGAGGCGGCTTTGGCAGCGTTCGCGGTCCAGAACTGGCTCTAACCGGAGAAGAAGCAATTCCTGCAGTACACCACCACCAGCCCGGTGATGCAGAAGCAGCTCGGCGTCGCCGAGTAACTACGCCGCCAGCAGTTTCTCGATTTCCGCGCGCAGTTCCGCCGGCTTCGTGGTCGGCGCATGGCGGGCGACCACGCGTCCTTGCTTGTCCACCAGGAACTTCGTGAAGTTCCACTTCACCGCCTCGGTGCCCAGCACTCCGGGCGCCGCGGACTTGAGGAAAGAGAACAGCGGATGGGCGCGCTCGCCGTTCACTTCCACCTTGGCGAACATCGGGAAACTGACGGGGTAGGTCAGGCTGCAGAATTCGCGGATCTGCGCTGCGTCACCCGGTTCCTGCGCCCCGAACTGGTTGCAGGGGAAACCGAGAATCACGAGGCCGCGCGGACCGTAGTCCTTCCAGAGTTCCTCGAGCCCGGTGTATTGCGGCGTGAAGCCGCACCGGCTCGCCACGTTCACCACCAACACCACCTTTCCGCGGTAGTCGGCAAGAGATTGTGCCTGGCCCTCGAGCGTCTCGGCAGTGAAGTCGTGCAGGCTGGTCATCGGGCTCTCCCGCGGCAGGATGGGAATCGTCGGACAGTCCACCGGTGGTACGCGCGGCGGGGCGCGGTCGCCTGCGGGCGACGGCGTATAGTGTAGCCATGGATCCGCGTCTCGCCGAACTGCTGCATCTGCTGGACCTCGAGCGCCTCGAGGTGGACCTGTTCCGTGGCGAGAGCCGCGACATCGGCAGTCCGCAGGTATTCGGCGGGCAGGTGCTGGGACAGGCCCTGGTGGCGGCCTCGCGGACGGTGGACCCGGATCGTGAAGTCCATTCGCTGCATGCCTACTTCCTGCGCCGTGGCGACTTCAACGAGCGCATCGTCTACCAGGTGGACCGTTCCCTCGACGGCAGCAGTTTTTCCAACCGGCGTGTCGTCGCCATCCAGCATGGCAAGCAGATCTTCCACCTCTCCGCTTCCTTCCAGGTGCCGGAAGACGGCGACGAGCACTCGCTGACCATGCCCGCGGTGCCGGCGCCCGAGTCCTTGCCCACCCACGAGGAGTGGATGGCGCCGGTGCTGGACCGATTCTCGCCGCGAGTACGCGCGTTTTTCGAGCGCCGCCGCCCCTTCGAGTTCCGGCCGGTGGAGCCGCCCATCTTCGTGGAACCGACCGCGCGGGATCCGCGCCGGCATTTCTGGATCCGTGCGGTGGATCGCGTTCCGCCGGATCTGCGCTTGCAGCGCGCGCTGCTGGCCTATGTCTCCGACTTCTACCTGCTGGAGACCGCGCTGTTGCCCCACGCCGGCACGTTTCTCGAGCGTCAGATGGCCAGCATCGACCATGCGATGGGGTTCCATGACGATCTGGATGTCGGTGACTGGTTCCTCTATTCGCTGGGCAGTCCCAATGCCTCGGGATCGCGGGGTCTGGCCAGCGGCACCGTCTTCAGCCGCGACGGCCGCCACGTGGCGACCGTGGGGCAGGAGGGGCTGATGCGGCGGCGTACAGTTCACAATCCCAGCGGCGCCCCGCCACCCGGGTGAATCCCGGCAGCCGGGCCTCCCAGCGGAAGCCGGCGCGCTCCAGCACGCGGATCGAGGATTCGTGGCCCTCGGCCACGATGGCCTCGACGCGTTGCAGATCGAGCGGTGTCCAGGCGTGGCGCAGCAGTTGGGTCACCAGTTCGGTAGCGTACCCGTAACCCCAGCGCCGGGCGGCCAGTGCGTAACCGAGTTCGGCAGTCCGTGGCGCTCCCCGCCGCACTTCCGCTTCGCTGGTGACCACGACCAGCCCGCAAGCACCGATGAAGTCGCCACGCCGCGTCTCCACGGCCAGTTCCCAGACGCGACGGCGACGCGCCCGCTGTGCCTGCAGCACGTGCCGCAGGCGATTGACCGTGGCGGTGTGGGTGCGCGGCCAGAAGGGCATCCGCTTGGTCACGCGAGGATCGGCATAGAGGCCCTCCAGGCGCGCCACCTCCGCATCGGCATCGGCCTCCCGGAACTCGCGCAGACGCAGCCGCGGCGTGAGCAGCGGCAGCGTCAGGCGCGGGTGAAGCGCTTCCACACGAAGTACACCGGGATACCGAGCAGGGTCAGGCCGATGTTCAGGCCGGTGAAGGCAGGCTGCTCGATGAGCGCGTTGAAGAGGATCAGGAACGTGGCACCGACGAAAATCACCGGGACCCAGGGGTAGCCGAAGGTACGGTAGGGACGGGCGAGCTCCGGGCGGCGGCGGCGCAGGATGATCACCCCGGCGACGGCCAGGGCATAGAAGGGCCAGAGACCGAGCACGAAGGTGGCGGCAAGTTCGGAGAACCCGCGATTGAGGGCGTAGAGGCTGGCGATGACACCCGACAGCAGCACCGCCCGGGCCGGGGTGGCGAAGCGCGGATGGATCGCGCCGATGGAGCGGAAGAACAGCCCATCGCGCCCCATGGCGAAGAACACGCGTGGGTCGGCAAGCCCGAGGGCAGAGACGGCCCCGAAGGTGGAGACCATCACCAGGAAGGCGATGGCCTGTCCGGCGCCGGGACCGCCGATGCCGACGGCGGCATCGGCAGCCACCAGTTGCGAGCCCTTCACGGCATCGAGCGGCAGGGCATACAGGTAGGCGGCATTGATCAGCAGGTACAGCGCGATCACCACCAGGCAGCCCATGATCAGGGCACGGGGCATGGCGCGGCCGGGATCCTTCACCTCGCCGGCAAGCGTGCAGAAGGGGCCGATTCCGTCATAAGCCCACAGCACCGCCACCAGCACGGTGCCGAAACCTGCCCAGCTGAGCGGTGCCCAGTCAATCGGTTGTGCCAGCGAACCCTGACTGCCATCGGCCAGCAGGAAGATGGCGAGGGCCAGTCCGAACAGCGCCGTGGCCTTGGCCACGGTGGTGGCACTCTGCAGGCGGGCGCTGAAAGTCACCGACATCATGTTGGTGACGGTCACCACGGCAATCACCGCCACCGTGATCCAGCGTTCGTCGTCCGGTCCCAGCCCCACCAGGGGGGCGGCGTAACGGGAAAAGATGGCAGCAATGCCCGCCCACCCCGCCGGCGCGAACAGCAGGAAAATCCAGCCGAACAGGAAAGCCATCATCGGTCCATAGGCCTCGCGCAGGTACACGTAGGTGCCACCGGCGGTCGGGAACATGGCGGCCAGCTCCGCCATCGACAGGGCGAGGCAGAGGGTGATCAGTCCGCCGACCACCCAGGCCAGCGCCATGGCCCCGACGGTACCGACGCCGTTGGCGATATCGGCCGTGACGCCGAAGATGCCGCTGCCGATGATGGCACCGACGACCACCGCGGCCGCCGAGACGACGCCCAATCGGCGGGGAAGTTGCTGGAGGGAGGACTCGGCTTCCATCGTGGGCCTCGGCGGCGGGGAGTGACCGGACGATGGTGCCACAAGCGTTCAAGTCATGTTCGCAGGCTCACGCCCTGAGCCCGCGTCCTGACCATACTGCCTGCCATGGACCCCACTCCCGATATCCCTTCGTTGCGCACCTTCGACCTCTCCAGCGAGGGCGGGCGCATGGCCTTCC
>JBJTPC010000500.1:0-3540 GCA_046074905.1 Gammaproteobacteria bacterium | reverse complement strand
GACCAACGCCGCCAGTTCGCCCATCTCCGTGGCCAGGCGGCGCACTTCGGCGGTGTACTCGGCCGGTACGTTGGCAGCACCCTGCCCCGCCGACGCCATGGTTCGCTGGATCTCCTCAAGCAAGGCGCGAACGCTGGCACCACCGCCGCCCATCACCTTGCGCCCGAGAAGGTCCAGCGCCTGGATGCCATTCGTGCCCTCGTAGAGGCAGGTGATCTTGGCATCCCGCAGCAACTGCTCGACACCGGTATCACGGATGAATCCATGCCCGCCGTGAATCTGGATGGCGAGGCTGGTGGTCTCCATCGCCATGTCGGTCAGGAAGGCCTTGACGACCGGGACGGCGAAACCGACGAGTGGCTCCATGGCGGTGCGCACCGCCGGGTCGGGATGACGATCGACCGCGTCTTGCCACTGATAGGCCTGATAGGCCAGCACGCGGCCACCCTCGACGAGCGAGCGGATTGTCCACAGCATTCGCCGCACATCCGGGTGGACATGCAACGGATCCGCGGGAAGCTCCTTGGCCTGCGGGCCGCGGAGGCTGCGACCCTGCAGCCGCGATTGCGCGTAGGCGGAGGCCGCTTGCCAGGCGCGCTCGGCAAGTGCCAGTCCCTGCAGGCCAACCCCGAGCCGTGCGTGGTTCATCATGATGAACATCACGGCCAGCCCAGCGTGGGGCTCACCCACCAGCCATCCCTCGGCCTCCTCGAAACGCATGACGCAGGTGGGCGACCCATGAATGCCCATCTTGTGCTCGATGCGCTCGCAGGCCACGCCGTTCTGGACACCACAGGAACCGTCCGGCTGGACCTTGCGCTTCGGGACCACGAACAGGCTGATGCCACGAGTCCCCGGTGGCGCATCGGGCAGTTTCGCGAGCACCAGATGGATGATGTTCTCGGTGAGATCATGCTCACCGAAGCTGATGAATATCTTGGTCCCGGAGATACGGTAGGAGCCGTCGCCAACCGGCACCGCGCGGGTCCTCATCAACCCGAGATCCGTCCCGCACTGCGGTTCGGTGAGGCACATGGTGCCGGTCCACTCGCCGGCCACCATCTTCGGCAGGAACGTGGCCTTCTGGGCATCGGCTGCCCCGTGGTTCAGGGCAGCGACCGCACCCTCGGTGAGACCGGTGGACATCCGCCAGGCCATCGCACCGGAGATAAACGTCTCGCCTGCGGCGATGCTGGCGAGATAAGGCAGGTTTTGACCGCCGAACTCCTCGGGCGCATGCGTGCCGGTCCAGCCGGCCGCCGTGAAGGCGTCGAAAGCCGCCTTGTATCCCGGGGGGGTGGTCACCTGACCATCACGCCACTGGGCCCCCTGATGGTCACCCTGCCAATGGAGCGGCGACAGCACCTCCTCGGCGAACTTCGCCCCCTCTTCGAGGATGCCATCGATCAACTCGCGGTTCAGGTCCGGACGCCCCAAGGCGGCCAACCCCTCCTCGGCCTGGAGGATGTCATGAAGCACGAACTGCATGTCACGGCGGGGAGCACGGTACTCGTACATGGCGGAACCCTCGACTGGCGGTTGGCAAGCGCGCAATCAGCGCGCCGGGCAAGCCTAGGGAGCGGGCAGCCGATTCAAAGCCCGCCTGCCGTCAAGTGGGCATGGATTGTCAGACAAAGGGCGCCGATTCAAGGGCTGCGCGCCACCCCGTCCCGCCGACTGTCGGCGCCACCGACCAGACGTCCATCCGGCAGGACCCGGATTGCATGGAGGCCCGAACCCTCGGCACCCCGTCCCTGACCAAAAACATGTCCCAGCTGGACCAGACCCTCGCGCAGGGCCGGATCCAACCGGCCTTCGGCCACCACGGCATTGCGCGCCACCACGTTCGGCAGGTCGATGGCCTGCTGGGGCGTGAGATTCCAGTCCAGCATGCCGACCAGCGCCTTGCTGACGTAACTGATGATTGCATTGCCGCCGGGCGAGCCCACTGCCAGCTCGAAGCGACCATCGCGGAAGACCAGCGTCGGCGACATCGACGAACGTGGCTTCTTGCCTGCGGCGGGGGCATTGGCAATCGGCAGGCCGTCGGCACCGACCGCGCGGAAGGAAAAATCCGTGAGTTGGTTGTTCAGGAAGAACCCGCCCGCCGCGCGCTGCGAACCGAATACGGATTCCACCGTCGTGGTCATCGAAACCACGTCGCCGGCCGCATCGACGATGACGAAATGGCTGGTGCCGGTGAAACCGCCACCGCTGTCCGGGGCGCGGGGCTCGGCACCCGGTGGTCGGCCCGCCGTTACCATGGGCTGCGCCCGGTCGAGCATCACCTCGCTCGCCCTGACGCGGAGGTAGTCGGGATCGAGCAGTCCAGCCAGCGGCACCTGCACGAAACGGTCGTCCGCCACGTACATGTCGCGGTCCGCATAAGCCAACCGCTGCGCTTCAATGAACAGGTGCCAGCCGCGAACGCTGTCGGGCCCGCTGGCGGCGAGGTCGAAGTTGCCGAGGATGCCGAGGGTCGCCAGCACCGCGACGCCACCCGAAGACGGGGGACGCATGCCACAGACCTTCCACACGCGATAAGTGCCGCACAGCGGTTCGAGGCGCTGCGGGCGGTAGCTGCGCAAGTCGTCGAGAGACAGGGTGCCAGGCAGCGGCTCTTCGGCGGCAGCCGCCACCATCGCGGCGGCCACCGGTCCGGTGTAAAAGCCGCGGGCACCTTCCCGAGCAATGCGGCGGAGCGTGTCAGCGTACGCCTCGTTGTGAAGCCGCTGCCCCTCGGCCAGCGGTTCGCCACGCGGCATGAGATAGGCTCGTGCGTCCGCGGACAAGGGGTCCATCGCGTCCGCCTGGCGAATCAGCGCCGCCAGGCGTGGTGGCACGGGGAAACCCTCGCTGGCAAGACGAATGGCAGGCTGCCAACCGGCGGCCCAGGGCAGGCGTCCGTGCTCGCGGTGGGCCATTTCCAGCATCGCCACCGCCCCGGGGACACCCGTGGAGCGACCGCTCTTTTGCGCGCGGAAGAATGGCAGCGGCTGGCCGCCGCTATCCAGGAACAGCTCCGGAGTGGCACCCTTCGGCGCCACCTCGCGGCCATCGTAGGCCACCACGTCGCCCGTCTTCGCCGAGTAGTGGAGCATGAAGGCTCCACCGCCGATGCCCGACGACTGCGGCTCCACCAGCCCGAGTACAGCCTGCACGGCGATGGCTGCGTCGACGGCCGAACCACCGCGGCGCAGGACCTCCAGCCCCGCGTCGACCGCCATGGGGTTGGCCGCCGCCACCATTGCGCCGGAGCGCCAGTCCGGATTGGGGCTCGCTTCCGGTGTGACGACGGGGCTGGGCGGTGGCGGGGAGGGCCGTGAATCCGGTGCCTGAGCGGCACAACCTGCAAACAACGACAACAAACCGCTCGCGGCAAAAACGGGCAGGACGGACGTACGGCGCATCATGAACTCCACGGAAGGCCCCCGGGAATCGTAACATCGAGGCTGCAGGGCGCCAGGGCAAGCACCCCACCCACCCCGAACGTTTCCCCCCCCCCCCCTCTCCCCCCCCCCCCCCCCCCCCCCCTCCCCC
>JBJTPC010000499.1:0-2768 GCA_046074905.1 Gammaproteobacteria bacterium | reverse complement strand
ATCGCGAGCCACGCCTTCCGCCGATCGCAGCCCGGATCGAGGGCGCCTCCCCCGAAAGCACCTGCTCGACGACCTCAGCGATTCCACGCCCCTCCGTCGCGACCACCGCGCGACCGGTCAGCGATTCGGCGAGCACCAGTCCGAGCGCGTGCACGTCGCTACGCGTGGTGACGCGCGTCCGTCCACCGCGTACCTGCTCAGGGCTCATGTAGGCAAGCGTCCCTGGCTTCGCCACGTTCACCGGAATCGGCTCGCCGCCGGGGATGGTGAGCGTGAAGGTAAACGCGTAGCTCTCCTCCTGCGGGTCGCTGATGACGAAGCGCAAGCCGAGACGTAAATCACTACCCGTGGCGGAACCGCCGATGTCGGGTCGCGAAATTCCGCCGATGGCGACTCCGGAAGCCGGGATGTACTCCGAGTAGCCGTTGGCTACCTTGTCGCGCGCTGCCGTCAAGGCCTCCGGCGGGGAGAGACTGAAGCTCGAGAAGATGGACATCAAGCGCTGCAGAGCCGTCACGACGGCACCGGGACTCGTCGAGCCCGGGTAGACGTAGCGTCGCTTGATGCGGAAGTTGCTCGTCTGACGATTGGTGAAACCGAGGCTGATGGGTGAAACAGCCGACAGCACGAATTGCGGGTCGCCGGGCCGTGCCTTGGCGGCGTTTTCCAGGAACCGGGAGACAGCTTCCGTCTCGAGAGCGTCGTCGCGGAACTCAATGCAGCTGGCAAGGTACTTCTTCAGCGAACGATAGGCATCGATGGAAAAGATTCCACCGACGACCGCGAGGACTGCCTTGTCGAGCGGAGTACCCGGGAGACCAAACAGTACGCCCGCAGCGGGGATCGCCACGCTCAGTGACGCAATCAGGTTCACCTTTGCTTGCGTGCATTGTGGCTCCTGCGGGCTGATCGCCGCGAGGCGGGGCGTGCTGAGGCCGGCTTTCTGGAACATCGGCTCCGGTGCGCCAGCGACCGGCGCTTCCGGCGTGCGCGGGATGGCTGCGAAGTTCGCGAGCAGCAGTGTCGCCAGGGCGCGCTGCTCTGCCGCCGAGAGGGCATCGAGCCCGGCCAAGGTCTGCTCCAAAGTGGCCAGATTCTGCTGGAAGACGGCGCGGAACTCAGGCGTGAAGACGTCGTTCGTCGAGGCCAGCGCCAAGTCTGCACGTGCCTGGGCGATCACCGCCTGCAACTGGTCCGCCGCACCCGTGCGTGCGTTGGCAATGGCCGGAAGGTCGGTGATGGTGAGCGAGAGGCTTTGGCGCGTGCTGCCCATCTGGACGTCAATCCAGCGAGCACCCGGGGCGATGCCATCCGGTACCAGCAGGGAGAGGGTCTGGCCGTCGATATTGCGATGGAGCGTGACCGGGGTGCCTTCAATGCTCCCGTTGTAGCTCGCACTCTCCAGGGGAATCCCCGGCGCCTCGAACAAGGTTGCCTTGCGTGGCGTGATCTTGTCCTGCCCCGCCACGAGGGCGAGCTTGCCGAGCGTCGGGTTCACGGTGATGTTGACGGTTGCCTGGCTGGTGTTGCCGGCGAGGTCGCGCGCGCTGGCCTGGCAGGCGATGGTGGCCGCGGTGGCCGAGCGCGTGGTGCTCAGTTGCGTGCCGCTGAGCGTGCCGGCGTTGCAGCTCAGCGTCGGGGTCACGGACGGGTCGCGGTCGTCGCTGGCGCTGACCGTCAGGCTGACGCTGTCGCCGCTCTCGATGGTGGTCTTGGAGGCGGTGAGGGTGACGCTCGGTGCGACGGTGTCCGGGGGCGTTCCACCGCCGCCGCAAGCCGCCAACAGCAGCGACAAGGCTGCGCCAAAAGTCAGTCGCAGGGTTCCGTTGCTTGTTCTCATGATCCCCTTCCTGAGTGGTTGTTATGAATGTCCTTATTCCTGCCACAGGAATCGAGACCGTCCGAACGTAACACGCGTTCCCAGCGGGATTTGTTAACCCTCGATTAATTTCGGCATGAATTTTTGCTGCATCACGGCATTTACAGATCCTGTCCAACCTGGCGCGATCCCGTGAAGCTTCCGTCCAGCCTGCGGGCTTCCAGGGGTGGCCTTGGGAATCGGCTCCATGGGCTGATGAAAAATCCCCACGCGCTCGCCGCCTTCGGTTATTTTTCAGGGCACACCGGCCGTTGTCGCTAGCGGCCTCAGATCGAGGACCGCTCCATCATGATCATGTACCAGCGGCAGCCGTTGCCGTCTTCCTTGCGGCGACCCGCATCGAGATGGGCGTTGCGGGGCTTGCCGGTCCGGATTTGCGGCGCAGTTGCCGCATTGATCCTCGGGTGTGCCCTCGCAACGGCACCCGCGCCAGCCCTCGCCGAGAGCACGCAGCTTCAGACGCTGCGCGAGCAACTCCGACAGCTCGAGCAACTGGGAACGCCGGAACTCGCGCCCATGGCGGACTCGCTGCGCGAGTTGATCCGCGTGATGGAGGAAGAGGAGCGCTCGGCCGCCGGCAATGGCGGGTACGACGACGACACGGCCGGGGACGATGGTGACGAGTCCACCATCGGTTCGGGCGAAGAGACTCCCCCGCAGCGTGGCCAGGCGCCGGCGCAGCCCAAGCCGAAAAGCACCGTGGTGCGCAAATCCTATTTCGTGGAATCCGGGCAGCCGCAGCTGGAGCGCTGCCCCCGCACCGGTGAAGTGCAGATCGACACGCTCTGCGCCGGGGCGATGATCCGCTACCAGAACTACCTCGGGGCCGGCGGAGGTGACGGGGCCGAGGAGTTGTGGATCCAGCACGCGCAGACCGCGAAGGTTTACC
>JBJTPC010000498.1:0-2642 GCA_046074905.1 Gammaproteobacteria bacterium | reverse complement strand
TCGAACGTCCGGAAACGGGTGAAGTAGCCATTCTGGTGCACGTCGGTGCCGATCCGGCGCACGAAGAGGCCGAACTGCGCGAGTTCGAGGAACTTGCGCTGTCGGCGGGTGCGAGTCCGGCAGCCCTCATTACCGCCTCCGCGCGGCTGGCCACGCCGCGCTTTCTGGTCGGGACCGGCAAGGTCGAGGAAATCGCTGCCGCCATCGCCCTGCACGGCGCCGCGCTGGTGCTGTTCAACAACACCCTGAGCCCGAGCCAGGAGCGCAACCTCGAAAAGGAACTCAAGTGCCGCGTGCTGGATCGTACCGGCCTGATCCTCGACATTTTTGCCCAGCGCGCGCGCAGCCATGAGGGCAAACTGCAGGTGGAGCTCGCGCAACTCAAGCACCTGGCGACTCGCCTGGTCCGCGGGTGGACCCATCTCGAGCGCCAGAAAGGTGGAATTGGCATGCGTGGCCCCGGCGAGAGCCAGCTGGAAACGGACCGCCGCCTGATCGGTGTGCGCATCCGCACACTCAAGCAACGTCTCGACAAACTGGCTCTCCAGCGCGATACCGGCCGGCAGACCCGCAGGGAGTTGCCGGTACCGGGCGTGGCCATCGTCGGTTACACCAACGCGGGCAAGAGTACCTTGTTCAATGCCGTCACCGGCGCGGCGGCTTATGCGGCAGACCAGCTGTTCGCCACACTCGATCCGACGGTCCGGCGCCTGCGGTTGCCGCATTGCCCCGACATCGTCCTCGCCGATACGGTCGGTTTCATCCGGGACCTGCCGCACGAGCTTGTCGCCGCGTTCCGCTCGACCCTGCTGGAGGCCCGCGAGGCGGACCTCCATTTGCATGTCGTCGACGCCGCTGACACCGAGCGGGCGGAGCGTATCCGGCAAGTCGACGAGGTCCTCGCCAGTATCGGTGCCGGGGATATCCCGACCCTGCTGGTGTTCAACAAGATCGACCTCCTGGAGGAGCCGGCGCGACTGGAGCGCGACGAGCACGGCCAGGTGACGAGGGTCTTCCTGTCGGCGCGTACGGGGGAGGGGTTGGACCTCCTGCGGCAGGCGCTCGCGGAGCGCTTCGGGCGGCGAGTGGTGCGGCTCGAACTGACCCTGCCCCCCGCTGCCGGCCGCGCCCGTGCTGAACTCTACCGGCTCGGCGCTGTCCTTGCGGAGCGGACCGGGGATTCCGGGGAGTCGGTCCTCCAATTGGAGGTCGCCGCCACCGAACTCGAGTCGCTGTGCCGCCGCGAGGGCCTCGCCTTGCCGCCCGGTTGGGTCCCCGCGTCCGGTTTGCCTTGTAACGACCCGTCCCCCTTCCTACAATCGCCGCGCACGGACGCCGCATTGCGCGCCTAAACCCCTCGGTAGACCCATGCCTCCCTTCGCTACAGTCACTGTCCGCCGCGCCCGTGACGGGATTTCGGTCCTGCTCGCGATTCTCCGCGACCTCCGCTTGTTGGCCCTCGCCCTGCTCCACAGGATGACGGCACTGGTCCTGCGCCCCTGGCGGGCCGCCGCCTGGAACGAATCCGGCGGGGGCAAGGATCCGTGGAAGAACCGGCAAAGGCCCGAGGAGGGCCCGCCCGATCTCGACGAGATCGTCCGCAACCTCCAGGGTAAGCTGAAGGGCGTGTTCGGCGGTGGACGGCCGCCGGGCGATGACGAGCCGGCCTCCGCCGGCTTCAACTGGTCGGCGATCGGCATCGGTCTCGCCGCCATCTGGGGCCTCACCGGCTTCTACGTCGTCGACGCCGGCGAACGCGCGGTGGTGTCGCGTTTCGGCGCCTACAGCGACATCGCCGGTCCGGGCATCAATTGGCATGTTCCCTGGCCCGTGGAACGCCGTGTGCTGGTGAACACGGAGGAGTTCGTGTCGTTCGCGGACAGCACCCGCATGCTGACGCAGGACGAGGCCCTGGTGGAGATCAACCTCGCTGTCCAATACCGCCGCAAGGATCCCGTCCAGTACCTGTTCAGCGTCGCCGATCCGGAGCGTACGCTGGGCGAGGTGTCCGAGAGCGCAATTCGCGAGATCGTCGGCCAGAGCACCCTGGATGCCGTGCTGGAAAAGGGACGTCAGGAGGTCGCCGTCCGCACCAAGGACCTCGTCCAGCGCACGCTCGACCAGTACAAGGCGGGGCTCGAGGTCATCAGCGTCAACCTGCAGGATGTCCGCGTGCCCGAGCAGGTCGCTCCCTCGCAGAAGGACGCGATCAAGGCGCGAGAGGACAAGGAGCGGTTCTCGCTCGAGGCCCAGGCCTACGCCAACAACATCCTGCCCAACGCCCGCGGTACGGCACAGCAGTCCCTGGAGGATGCGGCCGCCTACCGCTCCCGGGTCGTGGCCGATGCCTCCGGCGAGAGCGCCCGCTTCGCCTCCCTGGCCACGGCCTACGCCAAGGCGCCGGCCGTGACGCGCAAACGGCTCTATCTCGAGACGATGGAACAGGTCTACGGCCAGAGCGCCAAGGTCGTGGTGGACGGCAAGGCCGGCAACAACATGCTCTACCTGCCGCTCGACAAGCTGGTGGAGCGGTCGCGAGCCGGCGGCGCGGCGGGCGCGTCCGCGCCCGCCCAGCGCAGCGGCGAGGTCACGGTATCCACCGTGCCCACGCCTGAGGAAACGGATGCCCGCACCCGGGGGAA
>JBJTPC010000497.1:0-4172 GCA_046074905.1 Gammaproteobacteria bacterium | reverse complement strand
CGGCCTTCATGGGTGGACGTCCGTGGTTAAGTGAGCCGCGAATGATAGCGTCGCGGCAACCGTCAGGCAAGATGGTCTGCCGCCGGCCGCCCCGGCCAGTCCACCGGACCGGTCTGCAGCCGCGCCGCGGACGGCGCCCGCATGCCCCGAAAACTTATCCACAAAAGCTGTGGATAACTCTGTGGACGAACCACCATCGACCCCGCCGCAGCGCGTGAAAAAACGCTTAAATGTCAGTTTGGTTAAAAAATGAACAGATGTTTTTTGCCTTTCTCATCAATAGGTTAGCAATGCTGTCTTAACCTTTCAGCACAGGTTTGCACTGTAACTACCCACTTTGTGGTCAATGCAACAGACTGTGTACAACTTTCGTTGAGGCCCTTGACAAACCTTGCAGGGCAGGCGTCCCTCGACAGGAGCCCGGACGGGGTTTCAATCGCTGGGCAGAAAAGCCTCGATCAGCGTGTTCAGCAGGGCATAGCCGCGCGGCGTCGGGCGCCAACCGGGCCCCTCGGCAACGGCGCAGGGCTCGAGCCCGCCGGTCGCCGCCAGACGCTCGACCCGCCCCGCCACCGTCCCCCAGGGCAGCCCGGTACGCGCCACGAATCCGGCCTCGCTGAAGCCGTCGGCCAGCCGCAGCGCATTCAGCAGGTACTCGAAAGGGCGGTCTCGCGGGGCCACCGGTTCGAGAGTACGAGCCGCCGGGAGGTTCGCCTGGTACTCGCGTGGCTGCTTCAGCTTCAGGGTGCGCAGGATTTCTCCGCGCGAGGCCTGCGTCAGCTTGCCATGCGCGCCGGCCCCCAGCCCGAGATAGTCCCCGAAGGTCCAGTAGTTCAGGTTGTGGCGGCACTCGCGGCCGGGCCGCGACCAGGCCGACACCTCGTAACGCCGGAAACCCGCGGCGAGCAGCCGTGCGTGGGTGGCGGCCTCGAGCGCCAGGGCAGCGTCCTCGTCGGGCAGGCCTGCCGGTGGCCGATGATGGAACACGGTGCCCGGCTCGAGCGTCAGCTGGTAGTAGCTCAAATGCGGCGGGTCGAGCGCGAGCGCGGCCTCGACGTCCGCCAGCGCTGCGGTGGTGCCCTGGTCCGGCAGGGCATACATGAGATCGAGGTTGTGGTTCGGCAGCCCCGCAGCATGCAGTTCCGCGACCGCCCGCCGGGTGTCGTCGGGACCATGGATACGCCCCAGGGCCTGGAGCCGTGCAGCCGAAAAGGTTTGCGCCCCGACCGAGACCCGATTGACCCCCGCCTCGCGATAACCGGCGAAACGGCCGCGCTCGAGAGTGCCGGGATTGGCCTCGAGTGTCACCTCGCAGTCGGCCGCGAGCGGCAGTTCATCACGGAGCCCCCGCAGCAGCCAGGCGATACCCTCGGCAGAGAACAGGCTCGGCGTGCCGCCGCCGAGGAATACCGAGACGACCTCGCGGCCCGGCAGACCCTCGACCAGCGGCAGGTCCTGCCGGAGGTCCGTAAGGAGCGCCTCCAGGTATGCGCGCTCCTGCGCCTCGGGCAGCCGCGCCGCGGCCGCCGCATCGGGGGCGGCGGCGACAGTGGCCGGCGGGAGGGCGTGCGAGTTGAAATCGCAGTAAGGGCACTTGCGGACGCACCAGGGCAGGTGAACGTAGACCGCCAGCGGGGGCAGTTCGAGCATGAATCCTCAGTCGGACGGCGTCGGCTGCTGGTGCCGCCAGGCCGCCAGGAACGAACGGAGGGCCGCACCCCGATGGCTCAAGGCGTGCTTCTCCGTGTCGGGCAGCTCGGCGGCCGTGCGCCCGTCGGCAACCTCGAACAGGGGGTCGTAGCCGAAACCACCCTCCCCCCGCGGGGTCAAGCCGATGCGACCTTCCCAACTGCCCGCAGCGACCAGCGGCACGGGATCGGCCGCATGACGGACGAAGGCCAGCGCACAGTGGTAGCGCCCGCGCCGCGCCGCGGGCGGGGCACCCGCCAGTGCACTCAGCAAACGGGCGTTGTTGCCGGCATCGTCGCCATGGCGCGTGTCCAGGGCCAGCGCCGCGGCGACGGCGAACGGGTCCAGACCGACCAGACTGTCGGCCGGCAGCAGCGTGTAGCGCGCCGACCAGATCCCGGGCGCACCACCGAGACCATCGACGGACAAACCGGAGTCGTCCGCCAACGCCGGCAACCCCGTATGCAGCGCGGCGTGGCGCGCCTTGAGCAACGCGTTCTCGAGGAAAGTCAGGCCGGTTTCCGCCACCGGCGGGACTGCCTGCGTGCCGACGAAATCGCCCTGGGCGACCAACTCGAAGCCGGCACCGGCCAGCAATTGCGCGAATTCGCGCAGCTTGCCGCGGTTGGAAGTGGCGAGGACGACGCGCACCGGGAGGATCTCAGCGGGCTTCGAGTGCCGCCTGCTGCGCAGCCAGCAGGCCATGGCACCCGGACGTCGCCAGGTCCAGGAGGCGGTCGAGTTCGCTGCGGTGGAAGGCATGGCCCTCGGCCGTGCCCTGGACCTCGACGAATGCGCCCTGGCTGTTCATCACCACGTTCATGTCGGTCTCGGCACGCGAATCTTCCGCGTAGTCGAGGTCGAGGCAAGGCTGGCCATCGATGATGCCGACCGACACGGCGGCAATCGCGCCATGGATGGGATTGCGCTTCAACTCGCCACGGCGCAGCAGCAACCCCATGGCATCGACCAGCGCGACATAGCCGCCGGTGATGGCTGCAGTGCGGGTGCCACCATCCGCCTGGAGCACGTCGCAATCGAGCGTGACCGTACGCTCGCCGAGGGCGCGCATGTCCAGCACGGCACGCAGGGAGCGGCCGATCAGGCGCTGGATCTCGAGGGTCCGCCCGCCCTGCTTGCCCTTGGCCGCCTCGCGCGCGTTGCGGGTGTGGGTGGCCCGGGGCAGCATCCCGTACTCGGCGGTCACCCAGCCCTGCCCCGAGTTGCGCAGGAATCCCGGCACGCCGTTCTCCACGCTGGCGGTGCACAGCACGCGCGTGCCGCCGAATTCGACCAGCACGCTGCCCTCGGCATGCCGGGTGAAGTGGCGGGTGAAGCGCACCGCACGCAATTGATCCGCGGCGCGGCCATCGCCGCGCAACTTGTCGGGTTCACCCATCCTGGTTCTCCTCAGGCCAGCCAGCGTACTGCGGTGGCCGTGCTGTTGTCGCTGTAGGGGGCCGAGGCGTGGACCGAGCGCTCGACCAGACGCCGCAAGCCGTCCTCCAGAGCGGCCTTGCCGGGGGGCAGCGTACCGAAGAACGCCGCAATCTCCGCATCCTTCAGGCTCGCCCAGGTGCCGTCCGTGCAGGCGAGGATGACATCACCAGGCGCCAGCCGCTGCTGGCCGGACAGCGACATCTCGGGGAGCACCGGATCGCCGCCAATGCACTGCTCGACGAAGTTGCGCATGGGATGGCGCGCCATCTCCGCCTCGGTGATGGCGCCATCCTGCAGCAGGGCCTCGACGTGGCTGTGGTCGCGCGTACGCTCCAGCACCGCCCCCTCGCGGAGGTGGTAGACGCGGCTGTCGCCGATGTGGGCCCAGAAGGCGCAGCCCTGCTGCACCACCGCCACCGCACAGGTGGCGCGGGGGCGCTCCTCGAGTTTCAGGCCGCGACCGAGTTCGCAGACGGCCTCGTGGGCGCGACCCAGCGCACGATGGAGAAAGCCGAGCGGATCCAGCAAGGGTACCTGCTCGCCATGGAAGGCATCGAGCAGTGCGGCCCGCGCCGTCGCGGCGGCGAGCGCGCCGTCCGCGTGTCCCCCCATGCCATCGACGACCAGCAGGAGAACTGCACACGGCAGGGCCGCTACCGCGGCCCGGTCCTGGTTCTCCTCGCGATGGCCGACGTGGCTGAGTTCAGCGAACTCGACGTTCACTCCGATCCCCATGGAAAACCGCAGTCTCTGCTACGCTGGCATTATGGCACAGCCCCGGAAAACCCCCGTTTGCGCCCTGCGCAGCATGACCGGTTTCGCCCGACGCGAGACCGCCCTGCCGGTCGGTACGCTCGTCTGGGAGGTGCGCACCGTCAACCACCGCTATCTCGAGGTGGGCCTGCGACTGCCCGAGGAGTTCCGCTCCATCGAGGGCGAGGCCCGCGCCGCCATCGCCAGCCAGGTCCGGCGGGGCAAACTCGACGCGACCCTGCAGTTCCGGCCGGCCGCGCCCGCCGCCGCCAGCCTCGAGGTCAACGAGG
>JBJTPC010000496.1:0-2690 GCA_046074905.1 Gammaproteobacteria bacterium | reverse complement strand
GTGATCCAAAACGGTGCGTCGGGGATGCACTCCGGGCAATGCATGGTGCATGGCGACGCTCGGGACTGGCCGCTATCCGGGCCTGTGCGCCCGACTGCGGATCGACGGTGCTCACGACGGTGGCGCTGCCCCGGCGTTTTTGCCGCACGGATGGTGGCAGTGACAAGTTGCTGTTTTTCATGCACTTGGACGCGGATAACCGGTGGTTTCGAGGGGGCTTCGGGCTGCTGCTGCCTGCCGCCCCGAACGCAGCGGGAGCGCCATGGCACGGAATCTGCAAATTCGGGAAAGGCAGGTTACCCGGCGGGCCGGCGGCGCGAGGAGCGCATTGCTGGTGCGGTGGGTTCCAAATCCACCGCCGCAGTGGCGGCACATCGCGAAAGGACAGGGCCCACCGTGAAACTCGTCACCGCCATCATCAAGCCCTACAAGCTCGACGACGTGCGGCAGGCCGTGACCGATCTCGGCATCCAGGGCGTGACGGTCACGGAGGTCCAGGGCTTCGGTCGCCAACGTGGCCACAAGGAGCTCTACCGCGGCGCCGAGTACCGCGTGGATTTCGTGCCCAAGACCAAGGTGGAACTGGCCGTCGAGGACAGCATCTGCGAACAGGTGGTGGAAGCCATCGCCAACGTGGCCCGAACCGGCAAGGTCGGCGACGGGAAAGTGTTCGTGTTCGACCTCGAACAGGCGCTGCGCGTCCGGACCGGTGAAATGGGGCCCGATGCCCTGTGAGCGACCGCTGCGTGCCAACAATCCATGCCCATGAATCCATGTCCGTGAAGAAGGGGACTTCCGTGCTCAACTCGATATCCACCCGACTGACAGCGCCCGGCGGCGGGCTGGCGAGTCTGGCCCGTGCCTTCGGCATGGCGGCCATGGCCTTTGCGCCCATGGCTCTCGCGGAAGGACCGCCCGCACCCGAGAAGGGCGACATTGCGTGGATGATGACCGCCACGCTGCTCGTGATTCTCATGACCATCCCGGGTCTGGCGCTGTTCTACGGCGGCATGGTGCGCTCGAAGAACGTGCTGTCGGTGCTGATGCAGGTTTTCATCATCTTCTGCCTGGCCACGGTGCTGTGGGTCGTCTACGGCTACAGCGTTGCCTTCACCGCCGGCAACGAATTCTTCGGCAGTCTCGACAAGGCCTTCCTGAAAGGTGTCGACAGCACCACGCTGGCGGCGACCTTCAGCAAGGGCGTGTACATCCCCGAGTACGTATACGTGGTCTTCCAGGGGACTTTCGCCGCCATCACCCCCTGCCTGATCGTCGGTGCATTCGCGGAGCGCATGAAGTTCGGGGCGATTCTCGCCTTCGTGCTGGCGTGGTTCACGTTCGCCTACCTGCCGGTCGCGCACATGGTCTGGTTCTGGGACGGCCCGGACGCCTACACCAATGCCGAGACGGCGGCGGTGGCGACCAGCCACGCGGGCTACCTGTTCCAACTCGGTGCGCTCGACTTCGCCGGCGGGACGGTGGTGCACATCAACGCCGGCATCGCCGGTCTGCTCGGCGCGCTGTTCGTCGGCAAGCGCCTGGGGTTCGGCTCGGCCGCCATGCCGCCGCACAACCTGCCGCTGGTCATGATCGGTGCCTCGCTGCTGTGGGTGGGTTGGTTCGGCTTCAATGTCGGCTCGAACCTCGAGTCCAATGCCTTTGCAGGGCAGGTGTTTCTCAACACGGTCCTCGCCACCGCGGTCGCGACGCTGGCCTGGACGCTGGTCGAGTGGGCAGTCCGCGGCAGCCCGACCATGCTCGGCGCCGCTTCCGGTGCGGTGGCCGGCCTGGTGGCCATCACGCCGGCCTGTGGCTGGGTGGGCCCGATGGGGGCGCTGGCGATCGGTGCGGCGGCGGGCCTGGTCTGTCTCTGGGCTGTCACCTGGCTGAAGCACAAGCTGAAGTACGATGACTCGCTCGACGTGTTCGGAGTGCACTGCGTCGGCGGCATCCTCGGGGCGATTCTCACGGGCGTATTTGCGGATCCTGCCCTGGGCGGTGCGGGTTTCTACGACTGGGTGACGATGGAGGTGGCGCCGTACGATATGGCGACCCAGGTGCTCGTCCAGGCCAAGAGCGTGGGCATCACGCTGCTCTGGTCAGGCGTGGTCAGCCTGGTGGCCTTCAAGCTCATCGATCTCACCATCGGCCTGCGCGTCACCGAGGAGACGGAGCGCGAGGGCCTGGATACGGCCGAGCACGGCGAGCGCGCGTACGGCTGATTCCCGACGACCCCCCTCGGGGCGGAGTCTTTCTCCGGCCCCCTGCCCCCGGATCTCGCGATCCGGGGGTTTTTTTATGGCGCCGACGCCGTCTGGGGAGCGGGGAGGAGTCGCGGCGGACGCCTAGCGCCAGAGGCATCTCACCGGCAATCGCTTGTAGCCGCCGGTGAAGTTCGAGGCGATGGGGGCCGGTTCGCCGGCGCGTTCGATGGTGGCAAGTTGCGGCAACACTGCGGCGAAGAAGGCGCGGATCTCCGCCAGTGCGAGCATGCGGCCGAGACAGTGGTGGACGCCGTGGCCAAAGGCGAGGTGCGGGTTGGGCTTGCGCTCGATGCGGAAAGCGAACGGGTCGTCGAACGCCGCTTTGTCGCGGTTCCCCTACGGGTAGAACAGGACCACGCTTTCGCCGGTTGCGATGTCGATGCCGTGGACCCGCTTGTCGGCAGTGGCCGTGCGGCAGAAGCGCCC
>JBJTPC010000495.1:0-4973 GCA_046074905.1 Gammaproteobacteria bacterium | reverse complement strand
GCTGGCTGCCACGACTGGCCCCGAATCTCACCCTGAGCAATGGTCTGCAGCCCGACTATCTGTCGCACGATTCAGCCGTCGTCCAGGCCTACCGTGACGACCCCCTCGTCCATGACCGGATCAGCGCACGTCTCGGTGCATTCGTCGCCTTCACCGGCACGGACGTCCTGTCCCGGGCGCCACAGTGGGACTTGCCCACGCTGCTCCTCTATGCCGGCGCCGATTTCCTGGTCGACCCGGTGGGCAGCGACCGATTTGCAGCCAGCGCACCGCCGTCCGTGGTGACGGTCCACCGCTTTGCGGGCCTCTACCACGAGATCTTCAACGAAGTGGAATCCGCCCCGGTCTATGCGGCGCTGGAGGACTGGCTCAATCGCTGAGACGGTCAAGCAGCGAGCGGACCGCCGCGGCGTCCGTGGGCCGAACCACGCGGCCGATCTCCACGCCCTGTCGCAGCAGCACGAGCGTGGGCCACAACTTGACCCCGTACGCACGACCCAGCGGGCGCCCGCGACCATCCTCGATCCGCAGATGATGGATACCGGTCCGCTCGACCAGCGCCGCGTGGATGGCGGGGTCCGCCGCCTGACAGTGAGGGCACCAATCCACGCCGAATTCCAGCAGGACCGCACCGGGGGCTGACGCCAATTCGCGGGAATCCGGTGCCTGGACCTGATAGGCGGGATTCAAGGACTCAACCCGCTGCCGCCGGGAACCGCGCCGGAACCGCCCCTGCCTCGGCGTCGAACTCGCGACGCCATTCGCGGAAGCGCTCGAGTTCCCCATGGCCCCAGGGATGGAACCCCGGCCGGAACCAGGCGAGGTAATGCCGCCACCCGAGCCGGAAGATACCCGGGCTCCACCACAGGAAGCGCGCCACCTTGCGGGTGGCCTCCCAGCGACCCATGCCGTCCCCAGCGAGCAACTGCACAGCGTGCCGGGTGATGTTGCGCGGGAAGAAATAGCTGATGAGCAGCATCGACAATACCCGCCGGACATGGAACTTTCGCGGTGACCAGTGCGCCGTCACGACGCGCAGCACGTCGAAGGCCACCGCCTTGTGCTCGGTCTCCTCGAGGGAGTGCCAGCGCCAGAGACGCTCCAGCGGCTCCGGCACGCCGGCCCAGATACGCTGCCCGTGGCGCTGGTGGACATCGGCCATTACAGCGGTCAGGTGCTCGAGGACCGTGGTGGCCATCAGCATCGACAGGGGCCCACGGTCTCGCCCCAGCTGGATGTTCCGCCGGATGGAAGCCTCGACCCCGGCGACGTCATAGCGGTTGCGGTCGATGAGGGCATTCAGTGCCTGGTGCTCGCGGGCGTGGATTGCCTCCTGGTGCAGGAAAGCCTTGACCTCCTCCTGCAGGGACACCGGGACCTGCTTGCGGTAGTGACGGACCGCATCCATGAACATTCGCTCGCCGTCGGGGAAGGTGAGCGAGAGCGCGTTGAACACCGCCGTGCCGACCGGGTCGCCGCGGAACCAATGGGTATTCCAGTGGGCCGACATCGCGAAGTCCAGATCACGGACGCGGGGGGTGAGATCGGCGGGGGCCGTGGCGGTCATGCGGTCTTTTGTACCCTATTGCCGGACAATACGCATCCAGTACAGCCCGCGCCGTCGAAACCGCAGGTCTTTCCGGGCCTGGAGCGCGTAAACTGGACGCGTCCCGAAACGGGGCTTCCCGAGGAGTCCAGGCCCGTGAATGAAGCGGCGACCGATACCCCGCAGACCGTGGACGTGTTGATTGTCGGCGCCGGCATCTCCGGCATCGGTGCGGCCTACCACCTCAAGCACCGCCGACCGGGCACGTCCTTCGCCATTCTCGAGGCCCGGGCAGACATCGGTGGCACCTGGGATCTCTTCCGCTACCCGGGCATCCGCTCCGACTCGGACCTCTTCACCTTCGGCTATGACTTCAAGCCCTGGGTCGACGAGAAGGTCATCGCCGACGGCCCGGCCATCAAGGCGTACCTGGCCGAGACCGTGGCGGAAAACGACCTTGGATCCCATATCCGGTTCCGGCACAAGGTGACGGCCACCGAGTGGTCCTCCGCAGACCATCGCTGGACGGTGAAAGCACTGCGCAGCGATACCGGAACGGAAGCGATCTTCAAGGCGCGCTGGATTTTCGCCGCCGGTGGCTACTACCGCTATGACGAGGGCTATACGCCAGCGTTTCCCGGACGCGAGCGCTTCCAGGGACAGGTGATCCATCCGCAACACTGGCCCGAGGAACTGGACTATCGCGGCAAACGCGTCCTGGTGATCGGCAGCGGCGCCACGGCGGTCACCCTGGTACCGGCGATGGCCGATGAGGCGGCACACGTGACCATGCTGCAGCGGACACCCACCTACGTCATGCCCGTGCCTACCCGTGACGCGCTCGCCAAGGTGCTACGCCAGTGGTTCGGCCACGCCTTCGCCCATCGTGTCACACGCCGCTTCAACATCGCCAAGCAGCGCTGGGTGTATGCCTTCTGCCAGAAGTACCCGCAACTAGCCCGACGAATCATCCGCAAGATGAATGCCGATCTGCTGCCGGCCGACTACCCCGTCGACGTGCACTTCAACCCGCCTTACGGCCCCTGGGACCAGCGCCTTTGCGCGGTGCCGGGCGGCGACCTCTTCCGGGTCATTTCCCGGGGAAAGGCCTCGGTCGTCACCGACCGCATCCGCACTTTCGACGAGACGGGCGTGGTCCTCGAATCCGGCGAGCACCTTCCGGCGGACGTCATCATCACTGCCACCGGCCTGAATCTCCAGCCCTTCGGCGGCCTGCAACCGGTCATCGACGGCAAGCCCGTCCTGCTGAAGGACACCGTTGCCTTCAAGGGCATGATGTTGAGCGGCGTACCGAACCTGGTGTTCGCGATTGGCTATACATCATCGTCATGGACACTGAAGGTGGGCTTGGTCTGCGAGCACTTCTGCCGCTTGCTCGAGCACATGGAGCGACATGACCTCGACGTGGCGACTCCCATGGCCGAGCCGGGCATGGAGACGCGTCCGCTGCTCAACTTCGGCGCCGGCTACGTGCAGCGCTCCCTGCAGGACCTGCCGCGGCAGGGATTGAAGTATCCGTGGCTGATGTCCTTCGATTACGTCTCCGATGCGAAGATCTTCCGCAACGGGCGCGTGGAGGATCCGGCGCTCAAGTTCACCCACGCCCACTGAGGACGGCCGCCCATGGAACTTGCGCATCGAGTCGCCGTCATCACCGGTGCCGGCAGCGGCATCGGACGCGGCATCGCCCTCGCCCTGGCCCGACGTGGCACGCGACTGGCCTTGTGCGACGTGCGCACCGAGGGATTGGCCGAAACGGCTGCGGTCGTCGCCGCGCTGGGCGGACACTGCTCCACCCATATCCTCGATGTGGCGGACCGGGCGGCAGTGTCTGCCTTTCCGGATGCGGTGCTGGCGGCCCATGGTGCGGTCCACCTGCTGTTCAACAACGCAGGCGTGGCGGTAGGCGGTACTTTCGAACGGGTAAGCGAGCAGGACTTCGACTGGTTGATGGAAATCAATTTCCACGCCGTGGTGCGCATGACGCGGGCATTCCTGCCCCATCTGCGGGCCACCGATCGTGGCTGGATCATCAACATCTCCAGCCTGTATGGGCTCATTGCTCCCCCGGGACAGACGGCCTATTGCGCCAGCAAGTTCGCGGTGCGGGGATTCTCGAATGCCCTGCGGCATGAGTTGCAGGGTACCTCGGTCGGCATGACCGTGGTCCATCCGGGGGGTGTCGCGACCGGTATTGTCCGCCATGCGCGCCTGCCCGCTGGTACGGATCCGGCCGAGGCGGCCGCCCGTGCCCGGCACTCCGAGCGCTTGCTGCGCATGCCTCCGGACCGGGCAGGCGAGATCATCGTGCGAGGCGTCGAACGCGAGCAGGCCCGCGTGCTGGTAGGGGCCGATGCGCGGCTGCTGGCGCTGCTGGAACGCCTGATGCCGGTCCGTTACTGGGCCGTGATGGGGGCACTCGTCGGGCGCAACTGAGCCGCCTTCCATTCCATCGCCATCCTCACGCGACGCTCCACCGTCGGATGGCTGTAGAAAAGAAACTCCTCGAGGGCGCCGGCGCGGGGATTCCGATACTCGGCGGTCTTCACCAGCACCGTGGCCAGCGCATCGGGAAGCCGGGCATGCTCGAGCGAGTACCGGTCCGCTTCGATCTCGCCCATCCGGCTGAGGGTGTTGGTCACCGGCTCCGCCAGCAGACCGAGCACGCCGATGATGAACACCAGCACCGGAAGATTGGCGGGTCGGTCGATCGGACCGGCAGCGCCGAACAGGTGCGCGAAGCGGGCAAACCCGCGGTCGGCGAGGAAGAAGCACAGCATCGCCAGTACCGACATCACGGCCACTCCGCGCCAGGTGTGTGCCAGCACGTAATGTCCGATCTCGTGACCTGTCACCGCCTTCACCTCGTCCAGCGAGGCGCCCTTCAGCGCGACATCGGAGATGGCAATCCGTGCCGCAGGACCAATGCCACCGGCATTGGCGGTGAAATTGTTGGACTGCCGGGAACCGTCATAGACGAAGATGCGTTCCGGCGGAATGCCGGCTTCCCGCGCCATCGTCACCAGCGCGTCGCGGACCTCGCCCGGAGGCAGTGGCTGGTACTGGTTGAACAGCGGCTGGATCCACGAGGGTGCCACCAGCATCATTACCGCGAGACACAGCGTGGCGAAGGCCGTCGAATACAGCCACCATCGCCGGCCGGTCCTGCGCATCAGCGCGTACACGCCGCCGAAGAACAGCGCACCGAAGACGGTCGCCAGCGCCATGGCGATGACGCCCTGACCCAGAAAGTCGCCAAGCGGCTGGCTGGTACGGCCGTAGCCTCGCTCGCGCCACCAATCGGTGTAGAGGGTCCACGGCACCTCGACCAGGGCAGAAAACAGCAGGAAACCGCCGGCAACAAGAACCGAACGAAGAAGGGGGCCCCGAAGCATCAAGCGCTTCT
>JBJTPC010000494.1:0-7435 GCA_046074905.1 Gammaproteobacteria bacterium | reverse complement strand
CGCGGCTTTGCCCGTGCGATGCGTGCCCTGGCCCGTCGCCCGGAACTGCCTGCGGTGGGCCCCACGGTCGATGTGGTGGGGACCGGCGGCGATGGATCGGGCAGCGTCAATCTGTCCACCGGCACGGCCTTGCTCGCCGCCGCCGCCGGCGCGCGCGTGGTGAAGCACGGCAACCGCAGTGTCAGCAGCCGCTCCGGCAGCGCGGACCTGCTCGAGGCTCTCGGGTTGCCGCTGCCGCTGCAGGGCGAGCGGATCGGCGCATGTCTGGCGGCGACCGGTTTCACGTTCCTGTTCGCGCCGCATCATCATCCGGCGATGAAGGCCATCGGTCCCGTGCGCGCGACGCTCGGCATCCGTACGGTCTTCAACCTGCTGGGGCCGCTGACGAATCCCGCGGCGCCGCCCTTCGGCCTCGTGGGTGCGTTCAACCTCGATACGGCGCGGCTGATGGCCGAGGCCTTCGCGGGCCTGCCCGTGCAGCGCGTGTTCGTAGTCCATGGCGAGCCGGGTTGGGACGAGCCCACTCCCTGCGGACCCTTCCACCTGTTCAAGGTCGAACGCAGCCCGGATTCGGGAGTATCCGGCGAGGATGCGTCGACGGTGCACCGCGCCCCCGCTGTCGTCACGCACGAGTTGCGGGATCCGTTGGTCGATTACGGCCTGCCGCGCTGCCGTCCCGAGGATCTCGCCGGCGGTGATGGTGCGCACAATGCCGAGCGGCTGCTGCAGGTGTTGCGCGGCGAGGACCGCGGCGCGCATCGTGACGCGCTGCTGCTCGGCACCTCGCTGGTACTGGAAGTGACCGGGAGCGTGGCCACACCGCGCGAAGGCCTCGAGCGTGCGGCTGCGGCCATCGATACGGGTGCGGCGCTGGCCTTTGCGCAGCGCCTGCGTGCGTTCGGTGCCGGAGACGCCGCATGACGGGTTTCCTCGACCAGATGGCAGCCTCCAGCGCCGCGCGTTGCGCGGCGGCTGCGGCCTTGCTGCCGCTGGCCGAGGTGAGGCGCGCAGCGCTCGCGCGCGCTCCCGCGCCGCCGCTGCGCCTCGACGGTCGCTTCGACCTCATTGCGGAATTGAAATTGCGCTCGCCGGCGCTTGGCCAACTCGGCCAGCTGCAGCAGGACGATGCCCTGGAGCGGCGCGTGGCGGCCTATGCCCGCGGTGGTGCCGCGGCCGTCTCCGTGCTGACGGAGCCCGAACGCTTCGATGGCAGTCTCGAGCATCTGCGCCGTGCCGTGACCGTGCTCGATGCTTTCGGTGTGCCGGCGATGCGCAAGGATTTCCTGGTGGCGCCGTATCAGCTGTACGAGGCGCGTGCGGCCGGGGCCGGGGGGGCCTTGCTGATCGTGCGGATGCTCCCGCGACCTTTGCTCGAGGAGATGCTCGAGGTCGCTGCCGAGCTGGGCTTGTGGATCCTGCTCGAGGCCTTCGATGCCGTGGACATCGAGGTGATGAATGCGCTGGTGGCCGCTCGCGGTACCCGCGAAGGCCTGTTGCTCGGCGTGAACAGCCGCGACCTGCAGACGTTGCAGGTGGTGCCCGAGCGTCTGCTCACCTTGGCGCACCACTTGCCGGCACACCTGCCGCGGGTCGCCGAGAGCGGGGTGGGCAGTGCAGCGGAAGCCGGCGCGATGGCGGCGGCGGGCTGGACCATGGCGCTGGTCGGCACGGCCTTGATGGCGGCTGGTACCGAGGACTTCGCCGGTGCCGAGCGACTGGCCGACGAGATGCTGCGGCACGGTCGGCAGTCTTCCCCGGTGCGTCTGGACGTTCGCGACCCCCGCGGTGCCATGAGGGGCTCGCCCGGCGGTTCGACGGATGGAGTGCCGGCACCGTGAAACTCTGGGTGAAGGTGTGCGGCTTGCGGACGCGAGCGGATGTCGAGACCGCGGCCGTGGCCGGCGCCGGTGCCATCGGCTTCGTGTTCGCGCCATCGAGTCGCCGCGTGACCCCTGCCGAGGCGGCCTGCGCCGCGGCGGCCGCACCACCCCATGTCCGCCGCGTTGCCGTATTCCTCCATCCGACACAGGCCGAGGTGGACCAGGTGCTCGCCGGATTCCATCCGGACCTCATCCAGACCGACGCCGCGGATTTCGCAGCGCTGCGCCTGCCCGCGGACCTGGAGCGGCTGCCCGTGCTGCGGGCCGGGGCTGCCGCGGATGCGACGGTGTCGCCGTCCACCGCGGCCACTGCCCTCACCGGGGAAATCATGGCGGGAACGGCGCGAGATTCCGTGCGCCGTTGGCTGGTCGAGGGTCCCCGCAGCGGCACCGGTCAGGTGGCGGATTGGCGATGGGCGGCCAGTCTCGCCACGCAGGGGCAGGTCATCCTGGCCGGCGGCCTGCATGCGGGCAACGTCGCGGCAGCCGTGGCTGCCGTGCGCCCCTGGGGCATCGATGTATCGAGTGGCGTGGAGAGTGCGCCGGGAGTCAAGGACGCCGCACTCATCCGCAGTTTCCTGAAGGCGGCGCGGCTGGCCGATGGGTCCGGTGTCGCGGTTGATGGATAGCGAAGCAAGCAGCGAGGAAAAGGTCATGGCAGTGGCAGTGGAAGCGGCGCAGGCCGCGGAGTGGCTGGAGCGCGAGTTGCAGGGTGCCTACCCGGATGCGCGTGGCCGGTTCGGTCCCTATGGCGGCGCTTACGTGCCGGAAACGCTCATTCCCTCGCTGGAGAAACTGGCTGCGGGCGTGAAGCGCTGGCTCGGCGATGCGGAGTTCCTCGCGGAATTCCATCGCGAACTGGCCACCTTCGTCGGGCGGACGACGCCGCTGACCTTCGCGCCGACGCTGTCCCGCAAGTGGGGCGCCGAGGTGTGGTTGAAGCGGGAGGACCTTGCACACACCGGTGCGCACAAGATCAACAACGCCATCGGCCAGGCGCTGCTCGCCAAGCGTCTCGGCGCAACGCGCATCGTCGCCGAAACGGGTGCCGGCCAGCACGGCGTGGCCAGTGCCGCCGCCTGCGCGCGGCTCGGTCTGCCCTGCACCGTCTACATGGGCGCCATCGACTGCGAGCGGCAGGCGCCCAACGTCGGCCGCATGAAGTTGCTCGGCGCCACGGTGGTACCGGTCACCTCCGGCGACCAGACGCTGCGTGCCGCGGTCGATGAGGCGCTGCGGGACTGGGTGACCCATCCGGAGGGTACCTACTACCTGCTCGGTTCCGCCATCGGTCCGCATCCCTACCCGCTGATCGTGCGTGAGCTGCAGAGCGTCATCGGACGCGAGGCGCGCGAGCAGATGCTCAAGCAGGCGGGTGCGCTGCCGGACCTGGTGGTGGCCTGCGTCGGCGGTGGCAGCAACAGCATCGGCATGTTCCATCCGTTCATCCGTGATGCCGACGTCGGCATCCTCGGGATCGAGGCCGGTGGCCGCGGCGCCGGCCTCGGCGACAACTCGGCCACGCTCACCTACGGACGTCCCGGCGTGCTGCAGGGCTGCTACTCGATGCTGCTGCAGGACAGTGACGGCCAGATCCAGGAAACGCATTCGGTTTCCGCCGGTCTGGACTACCCGGGCGTCGGACCGGAGCATGCACTGCTGCAGGCAGCCGGTCGCGTCCGCTACGAGAGCGTCACCGACGACGAAGCCCTCGAGGCCTTGAAGGAATGCTGCGAGTCGGAAGGCATCCTGCCTGCCATCGAGACCGCCCACGCATTTCACGGTGCGCGCCGCCATGCGAAGGCCCATCCCGGAAAGCGGATCCTGATCTGCCTCTCCGGTCGCGGCGACAAGGACATGCCCACGCTCCAGAAGACTTTGCTGAAGGGGATGATGTGATGACGACTCCCGCAGAGAGCATCAGCGCGGCCATCCGCCAGGCCCATGACGCGGGTCGCACGGCCCTGGTGGCGTTCGTTACCGCCGGCTTTCCCACTCGCGAAGGATTTGCTGCAGGCTTGCTGGCCGTTGCCGATGCCGCGGATGTGGTGGAGATCGGCGTACCCTTCACCGATCCCATGGCGGACGGGATGACCATCCAGCGTGCCAGTCGTGCCGCCCTGGCGCAGGGCGTATCGCTGCAGTGGATTCTCGATACGGTCGCTTCACTGCCGCGTCGTCCGACCGCTCCGTTGCTGCTGATGAGTTATCTCAATCCACTGCTCGCCTACGGGCTGGATCGCCTGCCTGCCGCCGCCCGCGCGGCCGGCATCAGCGGCTTCATCGTGCCGGACCTGCCCCATGAGGAGGCGGCGGAACTCGAGTCTGCACTGGCGCGCGAGGGGCTGGCACTGATCCAGATGGTCACGCCGGTCACGCCAGCGGCGCGCCTGGAGAGCCTGTGCAGTGCGGCGCAGGGGTTCGTCTATGCAGTGACCATGACGGGTACCACCGGGAAGAACGTCGCGGTACCCGAGGAAGTGACCACCTATCTCGACCGCGTCCGGGCCGCGTCCAAGGTACCGGTCTGTGCCGGTTTCGGCATCCGCGCCAGGGAGCAGGTGGAACGCCTGTCGGCCCATGTGGAAGGCGTGGTCGTGGGCAGCGCACTGGTCGAGGTGCTGGAGCGCGGCGAGGACCCGCAGGCTTTCCTCGCCAGCCTGCGCTGAGTCCGCTCCGCGGGTGGCGGCGTCAGTTGCGCCGCCGCCACCAGCGTTCCATCTCCATGAAGGTGAAGGAAGCGGACCACGTGACCAGCAGGAAACCGGTCAGGGCTTCGGTGCCCACCATGAAGCGCATCGGCCCATGGGGAATCATGTCGCCGAGTCCCAGGGTCGTGTAGATCACCGCACTGAAGTAGACGTAATCGAGCATGCCCGCCGAGGCACCCTGCAGTACCTCGATCATGCCGCGGTCGAGGTCGGTGCCCAGCCACCAGTAACTGATGCCGAAAATCCAGATCTCCACGATGTGGAGCAGGATGAGGCAGAACATCAGGATGAGCAGGCGCGGCCTGCGCCGGTGGGCATGGATGCGCACCATCAGGCGGTCCAGCAGGTCCAGCACCTCGTAATGCAGCAGGACGCAACCGGTGACGGCCAAGGCCGTCACCAGCGCCACTTCCCAGTGCCCCGTGGTCAGGACCAAGAGGTCAGTTCCGGTAGTCGAGCGGCGGTGCGCGGTCGCCCAGCAGTGACTGGTACTCGAATCCCGCACCGCGACGTTGCTCGAACTCCGCGCGCGCGGCCGCGACCAGTTCCGGATTGCGATAAAGGCTGGCACCGATCAGTGCGAGGGTCTTGGCCGCCACTTCCATGCCCTTCAGGCCAATGCCCGTGCCACCGGCCGCCACTGCCTGCCAGCTGTGGGCGGCGGTGCCGGGTACCCAGGTGGCGGTGCGGATGCCCACGGTGGGAACCAGCCAGCTGATGTCGCCGACGTCGGTGCTGCCGTAGCCTTCGCGCTGGGTGCCGTACGGCTGGATCACCTGCTCGGTCCCCGCGGGCTTCGGGGTGCTCAGGCTCTTCGCCAGCGTCTCCGCGAAGGCACGTTCGGCTGCGTCGTATTGGACGCCGCCGACACGACGCAGCATGCGGTCGGCGACGGCGCCCAGCGTCTCGTTCGGCAGCAGGCTGTAGGTGCCGTGGATCACCTCGTACTCCATCGTGGTGCCGGTGCCGAGCGCACCGGCCTCTCCGGCCTTCACCACGCGGTCGAACAGGCCGAGCATCACGCGTGGATCGCCGTGACGCACGTAGTAGTAGACCTCGGCGTACTCGGGCACGACGTTCGGTGCCGCACCGCCGCTGGTGATCACGTAGTGGATGCGCGAGTCGGAAGGTACGTGCTCGCGCATCATGTTCACCATGAAGTTCATTGCCTCGACGCCATCCAGTGCCGAGCGCCCGAGATGCGGCGAGCCGGCCGCGTGGCTCGGAATGCCGCGGAACCGGAACTTCGCGCTCTTGTTCGACAGGCTGGTGTCCTGGGTGGCGTTGTTGGCGTCTGCCGGGTGCCAGTGCAGCACCACGTCCACGTCCTTGAACAAACCGGCCCGCGCCAGGTACACCTTGCCCGCTCCGCCTTCCTCCGCCGGCGTGCCGTAGAAGCGGACCGTGCCACTGCGGCCGGTGGCCTCCAGCCAGCGGGCGATGGCGATGGCCGCACTGGCGCTGCCGGCGCCGAACAGGTGATGTCCGCAGGCATGGCCGCTGAGCCGACCCTTGAGCGGCGTGCGCACCGGCGCGGCCGCCTGGCTCACGCCCGGCAGGGCATCGAATTCGCCGAGGAGGCCGATGACGGCACCGCCCGTACCCCGCGTGAACTCGGCGACGAAGGCGGTGGGAATGGCGGCCACGCCCGCGGTGATCTTGAACCCGGCGGCGGCAAGCTGCTGCTGCAGCAGGGCGGAGGACTGTCGCTCCTGATAGCCGACTTCGGCGTGATTCCAGATGGCGAGCGCGGTATCGGCGGTCGCCTGGCGGTTGGCCTCCACCTCGCCGAGCAACTTGCGGATGTCGGCTTCGGGGAGCGTGACCGCCGGTACTGCAGGCTTCGGCGCCGCGGCGACGAGCGCCGGGGAGAGGAGGGTGCAAGCACCGAGCAGGGCGCTGGCGAGGAAAGTGCGGGGGAAGGTGTTCATGCCCCCGATGTTAGCTGTCCCTCAGGACCTGCGGAAGGCGATGTAACCGGCAGACACTGCCATCAGCAGCCAGCCGATCCAGCCGGGCTCGATGACCAGGCCGATCCAGACGATGCCGCCGAGGAAGCCGGCACAGGCGATGACGATGGCATCCCGACGGCGCGCCGCCGCCTCGTTGGTAGCCTGCAAGGCGGCCAACCGCGCCGGTTCCAGTTGCAGGGTAAGGCGCCCCTGCTGGAGGTCGTTCAGGCCGCGCTGGAGCACGGCTGGTGCACCCTTGAGGGCTTCGAGCACATCGGGGGCTTGCCGACCCCAGCTGCGCAGGACGGCGAGCGGCGAGTGATGCTCCTTCATCCACTGGCGCAGGATCGGCTGGGCCGTCTGCCAGAGATCGAGCTCCGGATAGAGCTGGCGCCCGAGTCCCTCGATGTTGAGCAAGGTCTTCTGCAGCAGGATGAGTTGCGGCTGGACTTCCATGCGGAACCGGCGCGCCGTCTCGAACAGGCGCAACAGCACCTGGCCGAAGGAAATCTCGGACAGGGGCTTGTTGAAAATGGGTTCGCACACGGTGCGCACGGCGCTCTCCAGTTCATCGACCCGGGTATCGGGCGGCACCCAGCCGCTGTCGACGTGCAGCTGCGCGACGCGCCGGTAGTCCCGGTCGAAGAAGGCGAGGAAATTGGCGGCAAGGTAGTGCTGGTCGCGTGTATCCAGCGTACCCACGATGCCGAAGTCGACCGCGGCATAGCGCGGATTCCGGGGATCGGTCACATCCACGAAGATGTTGCCCGGATGCATGTCCGCGTGGAAGAAGTTGTGGCGGAACACCTGGGTGAAGAAGATCTCCACGCCGTACTCGCCCAGCTTGCGGAAGTCCGTGCCGAGTTCGCGGAGGCGGGCGAGATCCGAGATC
>JBJTPC010000493.1:0-2668 GCA_046074905.1 Gammaproteobacteria bacterium | reverse complement strand
CAGGTCCGCTACCTGCGCTACTCCGACGCCGAAAAGATCGCCGTCAAGCTTAAGGAACAATTGACCGGCATGCAGGCCGCGGCAGGCGGTACCGCGGCCGGCCCGGGGGCGGCCCGCTCGGCCGAGGGCGGCACGACGCTGTGGGCCGACCCGGAGACCAATGCACTGGTCATCACCGCGCCCCCCAAGGTGATGCGTTCGCTGATGGCCGTGGTCGACCGCCTCGATATCCGCCGCGCACAGGTACTGGTCGAGGCCATCATTGTCGAGGTGTCCGGCGACAAGAACGTGGACCTCGGCGTCAACTGGGTGGCGGACGGCTCCAACGACAACTTCGCTGCCGGCGGCTTCGTCTCGCCCATCGGCGGCACGAGCATCGGCGATGTCTACCGCGCGGCGCAGAATCCGGCGGCCGTGACCTCCATCCCCACCGGCTTGACGATCGGCGTCGGCCGCCTCAAGGAAACCGGCACCAACTTCGGTGCCATTCTCCGGGCAATCCGCGGCGATGCCCGCACCAACATCATCTCCACCCCTTCGATCATCACCCTGGACAACCAGGAAGCGCAGATCAAGGTTGCCCAGGAAGTACCGTTCATCACCGGCCAGTTCACGAACACCGGCTCCACCGGCGGTTCGGTGAATCCCTTCCAGACGATCCAGCGCCAGGAAGTGGGCACCATCCTCAAGATCACGCCGCAGATCACCGATGACGGCACGATCGTCCTGAAGATCGAGCAGGAGGCGAGCAGCCTGGCGCAGTCGGCAGCCAGCGCGGTCGACCTGATCACCAACAAGCGCGTCATCAGCACGCGGGTGCTGGCCGAGGACGGCGAAGTGATCGTGCTTGGCGGCCTGATTTCCGACAGCCTCACCGACGGCGAACAGCGAGTGCCGTACCTCGGACGCGTGCCGGTGCTGGGCGAATTGTTCCGCACGCGCAACGCGAAGAAGAACAAGACCAACCTGATGGTGTTCATCCGTCCGAAGATCCTGTTGGACGGCGAACAGGTGGCGGCCGAAACCGAAGCCAAGTACAACTATCTCCGCGGCATCCAGACGGGCCGCACCAGCGGTCGGGCCCCGATGCTGCCGGGCGAAAGACAGCCGACCCTGCCGTCGATGGAAGTGCTGTCGCCGCAACCGAAGAAGGTGCCCGCCCCTGCCGGACCGCCGGTGGCCGAGGCACCCAACGGCGCGGCAACCGCTCCCGAGGCGGGTACCACCGCCCCCCAGTCGCGCTGAGGGCTGCCCGTGGCCGCCAACGCATCGGAAGTCGCCGCCGGTCCTGCCCCGCTGCCGCCCGCGGCGCGTCTCTCGTTCGCGTTCGCCAAGCGACACGGGGTCCTGTTGCGGGGTTACGAGGGGGACCAGGCCCTCGTGACCTGTCGCGAGGGGGCCGATCCGCGCGGCATTGCCGAGGTTCGCCGGCACCTCGGTCGGCGGCTGCGACTCGAACGCGTCTCCGCGGACACCTTCGAGGAGATGCTCCGCAAGGCCTATGAGGCAGGAACCGAAGCGGCCATGGAAGCCGCCGAGGGCCTCGAGGGCGACACGAACCTCGCGTTGCTCGCCGAGGAACTGCCCGAGCCCTCCGACCTGCTGGAAAGCGAGGATGACGCACCCATCATCCGGCTCATCAATGCGGTACTGACGCAGGCGGTCAAGGAGAGTGCCTCCGACATCCACATCGAACCCTACGAGAACCGGCTGGTGGTGCGGTTCCGGGTCGATGGCGTCCTGCGCGAGGTGCTGGTCTCGCGGCGGGCGCTGGCGCCGCTGGTGGTCTCCCGCATCAAGGTGATGTCGAAGCTCGATATCGCCGAGAAGCGCCTGCCGCAGGACGGCCGCATCAGCCTGCGCATCGCCGGACGTCCGGTGGACGTGCGCGTCTCGACCATTCCCGCCGGTCACGGTGAAAGGGTCGTACTGCGCCTGCTGGACAAGCAGGCCGGTCGTCTCGACCTCACCGCCCTCGGCATGCATCCCGCGACGCGCGAGCGCTACGACGAATTGCTGCACAAGCCCTACGGCATCATCCTCGTCACCGGTCCCACGGGCTCGGGCAAAACCACCTCGCTGTATGCCGGTCTCGAAAAGCTCAACGACAACTCGCGGAACATCCTCACGGTCGAGGACCCGATCGAGTACTACATCGATGGCATCGGCCAGACGCAGGTGAACACGAAGGTCGACATGACCTTTGCCCGTGGGCTGCGGGCCATCCTCCGCCAGGACCCGGATGTGGTGATGGTCGGCGAAATCCGTGATCTCGAGACGGCGCAGATTGCCGTCCAGGCATCCCTCACCGGCCATCTGGTGCTGTCGACGCTGCACACCAACACGGCGGTCGGTGCAATCACGCGACTCCGTGACATGGGGGTGGAACCGTTCCTGCTGTCGTCCACCCTGCTCGGCGTGGTGGCCCAGCGCTTGGTGCGAACCCTGAACCCCGCGACCCGGGTTCCCTATACGGCAGGCGATTACGAGCGTCGCTTGCTCAATGTTCCGGACGGCGCGCCGGCGCCCACCCTTTACCGACCCGGGTCCGAGGGCGGATACAAGGGCCGCACCGGCATCTACGAGTTGACACTGGTCGACGAGCAGATGCGCACACTCATCCACGACGGTGCGGGTGAGCAGGAACTCGAGCGGCACGCCCGCACGC
>JBJTPC010000492.1:0-7789 GCA_046074905.1 Gammaproteobacteria bacterium | reverse complement strand
AGCCGGTAGTCCTGTCCGCCGTCGACGGCGAGCACTTCGCAGTGGCGCTCCAGCAGGGCAATCGCGGGGAGGAAACGTGCCCGCTGCAGACCGTCGCGATACAGCCCGGCGGGCGGGACATTCGAGGTGAAAACGAGGGTCGTTCCGGCACCGACCAGGGCACCGAACAGGCCACCGAGGATCATCGCATCGGCGATGTCGTTCACATGCAATTCGTCGAAGCACAGGACGCGCGCTTCGGCCGACAACTCGCGGGCGACATGCTCGAGCGGTTCGGTGACCTCGCCGAGGCCCCGCAGGCGGGCGTGGACCTCCTGCATGAAGCGGTTGAAATGCACCCGCCGCGACGGCACCGGGGGCAGGGCCGCATGGAACAGGTCCATGAGGAAAGTCTTGCCCCGCCCGACCCCCCCGTGCAGGTAGAGACCGCGCACGGCCTCCGGCGCGCGCGTGCCAGGCAGTCCGAGCCGGGCGAGCCATCCCGGCCAGCCACCGACAGGTCGCGTGGGGCGGGCCAGCAGGCGGGCCAGGAGGTCGTCGAAGCGCGCCACGGCGGCAAGCTGCGCCGCATCGGGTGCATGGCCCGAGGCGACGAGAGCCGCGCGATACCGCTCCGCGACCGTCATCCGGTGCTTACATCGCCTGGTAGTTCGGGCCCGAGCCACCCTCGGGGGTGACCCAGGTAATCTGCGCGTAGGGATCCTTGATGTCGCAGGCCTTGCAGTGCACGCAGTTGGCGGCATTGATCTGCAGGCGCTTGCCGCCATTGCCATCGTCGACCATCTCGTACACGCCTGCGGGGCAGAAGTTCTGGCAGGGGTTGCCGTACTCCTTGGCACAGGTGGTCGCGCAGAGCGTCGTGTCCTTGACGCGCAGGTGGACCGGCTGGTCCTCCTCGTGCTGGTTGCCGGCGTTGAATACCGCGGCAAGACGGTCACGCGGGGCGAGCGTGCGCTCGGCACGCCAGCCGCGGTCGAGCTCGCCGACCTCATCGAGCTTCTTCAGCGCCAGATGATTGGCCTTGTTCTTGAGCGTCCAGGGCGTGCGGCCACAGGTGACGGTCTCGAGACCGGCATTGAGCAGGCCGACCCACAGTCCTTTCTTGAAGCCGGGCTTGAAGTTGCGCACCTTGCGCAGTTCCTCACCCCCCGGCGACGCGCGCCAGGCCGCGTCGAAGCCTTCGGTGGTGCCCTTGGCGACCCAGTGTTCCGCGGCGAGCATGCCCGAGCGGATCGCCTGGTGAACGCCCTTGACGCGCGGGACGTTCAGCGTGCCGGCGGTGCAGCCAATCAGCAGTGCACCGGGCATTTCCATTTTCGGCTGCGACTGCCAGCCGCCCGCGTTGATGGTGCGGGCGCCGTACTGCACCAGTTCGCCACCCTCGAGCAGCGGCGCCACGCTCGGGTGGGCCTTGAACTGCTGGAACGCCTCGAAGGGCTTGAGGCGCGGATCGGTGTAGTCGAGGCCGACCACGTAGCCGACGTACACGCGGTCATCGTTGAGGTGGTAGATGAAGCTGCCGCCGTAGGTGCCATTGTCCAGCGGGTAGCCGAAGGCATGCTGGATGAGTCCCGGCTCCACGCGACCCGGCGGCAACTGCCACAACTCCTTGAACCCGAGACCGAAGGTGGGCGGGCAACGACCTTCGTCGAGCTTGAAGCGCTCGATCAGCGTCTTGGTGACATGGCCGCGGCTGCCCTCGGCGAACACGGTCAGGCGCGCGTGGATGTCCGCGCCCGGCGTGTAGTTGGGTCCCTGCTCGCCGCTCTTGGTGATGCCCATGTCGCCGATGCGTACGCCCTTGACCGCGCCCGCCTCGTCGAAGATCGCCTCGGCAGCAGCGAAGCCGGGGAACACGTCGACGCCCAGTGCCTCGGCCTGGCTGGCAATCCACGGGGTGAGTTGTCCCAGCGAGATGATGAAGTTGCCGTCGTTGTGCAGCGTGGGCGGGATGTACGGGAGATTCCAGGCCTTGTCCCGCGAGAGCAGCTTGAACTCGTCGCGCTTCGCCGGGACGCAGGTGTGCGGCATGTTCTCGCGCCACGCCGGCAACAGGGCATCCAGCGGACCCGGGTCCATCACGCAGCCGGAGAGCGCGTGCGCACCGACCGCGGAAGCCTTCTCCAGCACGCAGACGTTCAGGTTGGCATCGAGCTGCTTCATCCGCACCGCGCATGCCAGGCCTGCCGGGCCGCCGCCGACGATGACGACGTCATACTCCATCACATCACGATCGCTCATCGCTCAGCCCTCCGGGAGCACCTTCACCTGCGGCAGCGCCTTGACGCTGTCGCGAACCTTGGACAGATCGCCGACGACCACCAGCGACAGGCGACCCGGGTCGATCTGCGACCGCATCACTTCCACCAGGCGCTGTGGCGTCACCGCACGCACTGCCGAGACGTATCCCGACAGCCAGCTGTCGGGCAGGCCGAACTGGTCGAGGAAGGCGAGACGACCGACCAGGCCCTGTCGCGTCGACACGGACAGCGCGAGGCGTCCCACCAGCAGGTTCTGGTTGCGCTGCAACTCATCCGGCGGGGGGGCCTCGGTCTGGAGGCGCTCGACCTCGTGGTAGATCTCGCGGAGGGCATTGGCCGTGTCCTCGCGGGTCACATCGGCATTCTGCGCCCACACCGCGACCCCGGTGCGCGGCGAGATGCCGCTGCCCGGCGAGTAGGCATAGCCCTTGGCCTCGCGGATGTTGAGGGTGATCCGCGAGAAGAACGCGCCGCCGAGCAGGCTGTTGGCCACCTGCAGCGCCACCCAGTCCGGATGGTCGGGCGTCACTACCGGTCCGCCGAGGACCAGCGTGCTTTGCGGGGCATCCACGCGGTCGACCAGGCGCAACCCGGGCTTCACGGCGGGCACCGGCGGCACGGCTGTCGGGGCCGGACCGGCAGCCCAGTCGCCGAACGCCTGACGCAGCGCGGCTTCCATCCGGACGCGGTCGAAGTAGCCGGCCACGTAGACGTGCGTGCGTGCCGCACCGAGTTGCGTGGCGACGAAACGCTGGATGTCCGCCAGGGTATAGCTGGCGATATCGGCATCGCTGGGCAGTCCCGAGCCATAAGGATGGGCCGGGAACAGCATGGCGCCGAAGGCCTCGCCGGCCTGCGTCTGCGCCTGCGAGCGCGCGATGCTGATGTTGCGGGCCATGTCGCTGCGCAGTCGTTCCAGTTCGCTCCCGGGCAGGCGCGGTCGGCGCAGCACGTCGGCAATCACGCCGACGGCATCCGGTCCCCGTTCCGCGAGCACGTCGAGCGAGACGCTGAATTGGGTTTCGCCGCTGCCGACGCCGAGGCTGCCGCCCATGCCGGCCACGAAGCGGTCGAGGGCCGGACCGTCGCGGTCTCCGGCACCCTCCGCCATGAGGTCCGCGGTGATGTCCGCCAGGCCCGGCTGCTTGCCGTCATCGATGTTCCCGGTACGGACCGAGGCGACGACCGTCACCTTGGGCAGCGAGCCGAAGGGGATGAAGCTGACCTTGAGGCCGTTGTCGAGCGTGATGGTCTCGCGACTCGGGACCTTGAAGTCCTTGGGAGTACCGACGGGCGGGACCTTCGAGAGATCGACCGCCTGGACCGGGAGTGCGAGCAGGCCGGCCAGGGCCAGCAGGGCCGGGCGCAGCAGGGAAGCAGGGCGGTTCATCGGGCACCTCCGGCGGTCTGTGCAGGAGCGGCAGTCGGCGGCGGCGCCTTCGGGGCTGCACCGGCCTCGACCACCAGCACCGTACGGTTTTCGGGACGGAGGTATTTCCGCGCAGCGGCTTGCACTTCCTCCGGGGTCACGCTGCGCAACTCGGTCTCCAGCCGGTTGATACGGGCGGGATCGTTGTCGAACAGCGCGAAACTTGCCAGCAGGTCGACCAGGCCAAAGCGCGTGCTGCTGCCGACGACGTCGTACAGGCCCGAGCGCAGGGTGGTCACCGCACGGGCCATGTCCTCGGCCGAGGGCGGGGCGGCGGTGAACTCGGCCACGGCCGCGTCGATGGCCTTGACCACCGCTGCGGACGGCGTCTTGGCATCGTGGATCAGGTAGGCGGTGAACAGCATCGGACCGTTGTAGTTGTACAGGTTGCCGAGCAGGTTGATGCCGCCATCGATGCTGCTGGTGATGCCCTGGTCGCGCACGATGCGCTGGCGCAGCAGGCTGGCGTCACCCTGCAACAGCAACTCGTCGACCACGCCCATGGCCAGCCAGTCGCGCGTGTTGCGCTCGGGCATTTGCCAGCCGATGGCCAGCGCCGGACGCGGTGCGAACTTGTCGACGTACGAGGCGCGGCGCTCCGCCGTCTGGGGCGGTTCGCTGATGTCGGGCCGGGGCGGCGTCGCGCGGGAGGGCAGGACCCCGAAGTACCTGGCGATCCACTCCTTGGCCTGTGCGGTCTCGAAATCGCCGGCCACCACGAGGACGGCATTGCTCGGGGTGTAGTAACTGTCGAAGAACGACTTCACGTCGTCGAGCGTCGCCGCATCGAGTTCGGTGAGGTCGCCGTAGAAGTTGTGCGCGTTGTACCAGTTGGTGTTCGCATACTGCGGCAGCGACAGCCACGGAAACCCGCCGTAAGGCCGGTTGAGGACGTTCACGCGGACTTCGTTCTTCACCACGCCCTGCTGGTTGGCAAGGCTGGCCGGATTGAGGTCCACCGCCCGCATGCGGTCGGCCTCGACCCACAGCACGGATTCGAGGACATGCGCCGGCACGACCTCGTAGTAGTTCGTGAAGTCGAAGCGGGTGCTGCCGTTGAGGGCACCGCCGTTGCCGGAGACGATCTGGTCGAGGCCGCCCTTCGGGAGGTTCGGCGTGCCCTGGAACAGCATGTGTTCGAACAGGTGCGCGAACCCGGTACGGCCCTTGGGCTCGATGCGGAAGCCGATTTCGTAGTAGACACCGACGGTGGCGGTGGGCAGCGTCGTGTCGCGCGACAGCACCACGCGCAGCCCGTTGTCGAGCCGGTAGTACTCCACGGGGACCTGGAGCGCCGGTGCGGGGGGTGGCACGGCAACACTCGGGGGGGCGGATTCACGGGATGCCGGACCCTGGGCACAGGCCACCAGGGAGGTGGCCAGCAGGGCGGCGAACAAAGGCCTGACGGTCATGAAGGGACTCCTGGGCCGGGACGTGGCCACGGCGAGGCCGGCATCATGCGGCCTCCCGGTCCGGCACTCAAGCGGGAGCGCCGGAACCGGGGGGCGGGGGTCAGAAGCGCAGGCCGCCGTCGACGCCGATGCAACGACCGGAGAAAAAATCGTTCTCGGCAATGAACACGGCCGTCTGGGCAATCTCCGCCGGCTGTCCCAGACGCTTCAGCGGCACCGGGGCGGTCACCTTGGCCAGGGTCTCGGGAGCCATGGCGGAGAGGATCTCCGTGGCGCAGAAACCCGGAGCGATGGCGCCGGCGCGGATGCCGAACTTGGCGAGTTCCTTGGCCCAGACCTCCATCATGGCCACCACGCCCGCCTTGGTGGCGCAGTAGTTGGTCTGGCCGACATTGCCGTTCTGCGAGATGGACGAGATGTTGATCAGCACGCCGCCGTGACCGAGCCGGATCATGCGCTCGGCGGCTTCGCGACCGGTGAGGAACACGCCGGTGAGGTTGACGTTCAGGACCGCATTCCACTGGTCCAGCGTCATCTTGCCGGTCACCTGGCCGTCCTTCACCTTGATGAAGAGCGCATCCTTGACGATGCCGGCGTTGTTGACGCACACGTCGAGACTGCCGGTCGCGGCAACCACGTCGTCCATCGCGGCAATCACCCCCGCCTCATCGGCGACATTGACGGCGAAAGTGTGGACCGGCGTGCCGGGTGCCTCGGCGGCGAGCGAGGCACGGGCCTGGTCGAGATTGGCCGGATTGAGGTCGAGCAGGGCCAACGTGGCGCCGCGCGCCGCGAAGACCGAAGCCATGGCGCGACCCAGACCGCGCGCACCACCGGTGATGACCACCGTCTTGCCATTCAAGTCCATTGCGGGAACTCCAGGATGAAAGGGCGAACGCCCCCGCGGGGCGCCGTGGGGGCGGGAGCCTAGCAGTTTGTGCGACGCAAAAAAAGCCGGCGGGTGGCGTGAATGCCCGCGGCGAGGGATGCAGCCGGTCGCCTCAGGCCGACGGTTTGCGCTTGCGTCGCCTGGCCTCGGCGGCCAACCGTTCCGCCGGCAGCGGTCCCTCGGGGCAGTGCAAGCGCTCGGTGAACAGCGGCGTGTCGTCCCCGCTGCGGTACCAGGAGACCACCAGCGGAATCCGCGCCAACGCGAACAGGCCCAGCTGGGGGCAGCGGCGATGGGTCTCCGCGGCGAGCTCGCGGACCTTGCGCACGCTCTCGCGCGTCTCCAGCACCAGGTCGAAGTCCAGTTGTTCGTATTGCGGACGCAGATGCAAGTCGAAGAAAAAGCCGCGGATGTCGATCAGCGAGCGCAGCCTGGTCGAGAGTCCCTGGAGACGGAACTTCTGGTCACGGGCCACCACCCGCACCGTGATGGACGTGCAGCCGGCGAGCGCAGCGAGCTGCGCATGGACCGGCGTCCAGCCGCGCGAGCGGCCGCTGAGGCGGGTCGGATCGTCGGGACCTGCGGTGATGTCGAAGCCCTCGGGCTCGTCGAACATCAGGCTAGGCTGGCCCTCGAAATAGGATTCCACGCGCATGTGCTCGAACGAGCGCGTGGTGATTTCGGAGATGCCGATGTGGTCTGGAAACTTGCTGCCGGATTCCATGCTGCCTTCCCCCGGGAACCATTCCCGGGGGACAGCCTACCGCCGGCGGGGAATTCAGACCAGTTCGAGGGCGAGGGCCGTGGCTTCGCCGCCGCCGATGCACAGCGCCGCCACGCCACGCTTCAGGCCGCGGGCCTGCAGCGCGGCAATCAGGGTGGCGATGATGCGGGCGCCGGTGGCCCCTACCGGATGGCCGAGCGCGCAGGCGCCGCCATTGACGTTGACGCGTCCATGGTCGAGCTTGAGGTCGTGTATGGCGGCCATGGCCACGGCCGCGAAGGCCTCGTTCACCTCGTACAGGTCGACATCCCCGGCCTGCCAGCCGGCCTTGGCGAGCACTTTCTGCAGGGCACCTACCGGGGCGGTGGTAAACCACTCCGGGGCATTCGCTTGGCTGGCGTAAGCCACGATGCGTGCCACGGGCTGCAGCCCGTGCGCTGCCGCCGCGCTCTCGCGCGCCAGCACCAGCGCCGCCGCGCCATCGGAAATCGACGAGGAACTGGCCGCCGTGACGGTGCCGTCCTTGGAAAACGCGGCCTTGAGGGTCGGGATCTTGGCGAGGTCGCAGGTGCCGGGCGTCTCGTCGCTGGCGACCACGGTGTCACCCTTGCGACCCTTGACGGTCACCGGGACGATTTCGCCGGCGAACACCCCGTTGGCCACCGCCGCCTGGGCGCGCCGCACGGACTCGGCGGCGAAGGCATCCTGCTGCTCGCGGGTGAATCCGTACTTGGCGGCCGTGGCGTCGCCGAAGCAGCCCATCAGCTTGCCGTCGAACGGGCTCTGCAGGCCGTCGTAGAACATGTGGTCGAGGACCTCGCCATGTCCCATGCGATAGCCGCCGCGAGCCTTGAGCAGCAGGTACGGCGCGTTGGTCATCGACTCGAGGCCACCGGCCACCGCGAAACGCCCGTCACCCGCGCGCAGCGCATCGGCCGCCATCATCACTGCCTTCATGCCCGAGCCGCACATCTTGTTGATGGTCGTGGCCAGCACCGAGTCCGGGATACCGGCCTTGAGCGCCGCCTGGCGGGCCGGGGCCTGCCCCTGACCAGCCGGCAGCACGCAGCCCAT
>JBJTPC010000491.1:0-22896 GCA_046074905.1 Gammaproteobacteria bacterium | reverse complement strand
ACCGGAAAGCCTGGTCTCTGAGTTCCGCAGCGGAAGAGATCACGACCTAACCGCCTGATGAATTTCCCAACCCGAAACGTTAGTGAGGGATCGATATCGCCGTGAATCCAAACAGTACCCGCAGCGCTGGACGGTGGACGTCGCCCTGCCCACTGCGGCCCCGGTTGCTGGGCCGGCAGCCCCGGGAGCCGCCGGCGGCGGCGTGCGCGATCTCGCCGCCCTCGCCCGCTCGCGCCCGGCGGCCGGCGGCGATTTCCTGCCGCCCACGCAAGCCTTCCAACTGACGGCCACGGCGGTCGCGGCGGACCGCATTCAGGTCGCTTTCGCCATCACGCCGGGTTACTACCTCTACCAGAAGCGGCTGAAAGCGTCGCTGGAAGGCGCCGTGCCGCCCGGCACCCGGCTCCTGCCCCCCGATTGGCCCCCGGGTCAGGATCACGAGGACGAGTTCTTCGGTCGGCAAGTGGTCTACCCGGACTCCTTCACCACCGAACTGCGGTTGGCCCGCCCCGCGCAGGCCGGCGCCCTCTCGCTGCAACTCGCGATCGGCCTGCAGGGGTGCGCCTATGCCGGTCTCTGCTACCCCCCCGAGACCCGAACCCTGACGGTCGCCTTGCCGGCGATGGGATCCTCGCCTGCGGTAGTTGCCGGCATGACGGCAGCCTCGCCTCCGGGCACTGCCGCGACCTCGGGCGATCCGGCCCCGGCGATGACCGGAGCCACCGCGTCACCCGCAGGTGCCAACGGCATGGTGTCGGAGCAGGACCGTCTCGCTGGCCTGGTGGCCAGCGGTTCCCTTGGACTGGTCCTCGCCTCGTTCTTCGGGTTCGGCTTGCTGCTCGCATTCACGCCATGCGTGTTGCCGATGATCCCGATCCTCTCCGGCATCATCGCCGGCGATGGTCCGGCGGTCACGCCAGCGCGGGGCTTCCTGCTGTCGCTGTCCTACGTCCTCGGGATGGCGCTGACCTACACCGTCGCCGGCATCGCCTTCGCGGCGGCCGGCCAGCAGGCGCAGGCGGTGTTCCAGCAGCCCTGGATACTCGCGCTGTTCTCGCTGCTGTTCGTGGCCCTGGCCGCGGCCATGTTCGGCTTCTACGAACTGCAGTTGCCCTCCTCGCTGCAGACGCGACTGGCTTCGGCCAGCGGGCGTTTCGCGGGGGGGCGGTTCGTCTCGACCGCGGTGATGGGGGCGCTGTCGTCGCTGGTGGTCACCGCCTGCGTGGCTCCGCCCCTGGTCGCGGCACTGGCCGTCATCAGCCAGACCGGCGATGTGCTCCGCGGCGGACTGGCCCTGTTCGCCCTCTCCATCGGCATGGGTGCACCCCTGCTGGTGGTCGGCGCTTCCGCCGGGCGCCTGCTGCCGCGAGCCGGTGTCTGGATGGAGACGGTCAAGCAGGTCTTCGGCGTGATGTTCCTCGGCGTCGCCGTGTGGATGGCCGAGCGCATCCTGGCCCCCGGCGTGGTGCTGGCCCTGTGGGCGCTGGTGGCCGCCAGTGCCGTGTGGGTGGTCTGGCCGCGTGACGGCTGGCGGCCCTTCGGGGCGACTGCCGCCCTGCGTTCGGTCGTCGTCGGTACGGCCATCCTCTGGGGCGGCTTGCTGCTGGTCGGGGCCGCCGCGGGTGGCGAGGATCCCCTGAATCCGCTCCAGGGCACCCGCTTCGGTGCCGAGGCGCCCCGCGGCGTGGTGTTCAAGCCTATCCGCTCCGTGGCCGAACTGGACCGCGAACTGGCCGCCGCCCAGGCCGCCGGCCGCCGCGTGATGGTCGACTTCTCCGCCGAATGGTGCGTCTCCTGCAAGGAAATGGAGAAGTACACCTTCCGCGATTCCGGCGTGCAGGCGGCGCTCGCGCCCTACGTCCTGCTGCAGGCGGATGTCACCGCCAACAACGACAACGACCGCGCGCTGCTGGCCCGATTCGGGATTTTCGGACCGCCGACCACCGCCTTCTTCGGCCTGGACGGGGTCGAGCGCAGGGAGTTCCGTCTGGTCGGATTCGTCGCGGCCGAGCCGTTCCGTCAACACATCGCCCGGCTGGAGTCCACGCCATGACCCTCTCCCCCTCGTTGCGCCTCGCCGGGCTGGCCCTGGCCGCGGCAGCGATCGGTGCCGTCGGCTACCTCGCCTCCGAACACTGGCTGGCCGGCGAGCCCGCACCGACCATCGTCGAGACACCGACCGGCGAGGTCCCGACCAGCGGCATGGCGAACAGCCTCGGCAAGCCGCAGGTGCCGCAGGTCCGACCCGACTTCACGCTGAAGGACCTCGACGGCAAACCGGTGTCGATGAGCCAGTGGGATGGTCAGGCGGTCGTGGTCAACTTCTGGGCCACCTGGTGCGGCCCCTGCCAGCGGGAAATCCCCCTGCTCAACCGGATGCACGCCGAATACTCTCCCAAAGGCGTGCAAATCATCGGCGTTGCGGTCGACTTTGCCGAGGACGTGCGGGCATTTGTCGCGAAAAAGCCGTTGGAATACCCCTCGCTGGTGGGCGAGGAGGACGGCGCCGCAGCCGCTGCCGCGTTCGGCATTGAATCCCTGGCGTTCCCCTTCACCGCCTTCACCGACCGCCAGGGTCGGGTGCTCTCGGTTCATCTGGGCGAACTCCATGAACCCGAACTTCGCGTGATTCTTGACGCCATCGTCGCCGTCAATGACGGCAAAATGACGCTTGAGGCCGCACGGGCCACGATTGCCGCGAGTCAGGAGCGCGCCCGCAGCTGAGTTCCCGTTCCCGACCGACCGCCGGGTAGCCCCCCCCGGCGCAAACGGTTACACTGCCCCGGCGCCGGGGTACATCGGCGGCCATGTTTTCGGTTGCAGGGGACACTCGCAAGATGGATATCCGCAAGGTCAAGAAGCTCATCGAACTGCTCGAGGAATCGGGCATCGCCGAGATCGAGATCAAGGAAGGCGAGGAAAGCGTCCGGATCAGCCGCCATGGCACCCTGCCCCCGGTGGCGGCGCCCCTGCAGTACGCCCCTGCGCCGGTGGTGGCCGGCCCGGCGCCCGCCGCGGCTCCGGCTGCCGCCGCTGCAGCGCCTGCCGCAGCTCCCGCCCCGCGCACCGAAAACGCGGTGACCGCACCCATGGTGGGTACCTACTACGCCTCGCCCTCCCCGGGCGCAAAGGCTTTCGTCGAGATCGGTTCCGAGGTCAAGGCCGGTCAGACGCTCTGCATCATCGAGGCCATGAAGATGATGAACCAGATCGAGTCCGACCGGACCGGCAAGGTGGTGGCCATCCTCGCCAACAACGGCGAACCGGTCGAGTTCGGCCAGCCCCTGTTCATCGTCGAGTAAGGGACGGCGATGCTGGACAAGATCGTCATCGCCAACCGCGGCGAGATTGCGCTGCGGATTCTCCGCGCCTGCCGTGAACTCGGCATCAAGACGGTCGCAGTGCATTCGACGGCGGACCGCAACCTGAAGCATGTCCTGCTGGCGGACGAGACTGTCTGCATCGGCCCGCCGCAGTCGAAGGACAGCTACCTGAACATGCCGGCCATCATCAGCGCGGCGGAAGTGACCGATGCGGTCGGTATCCACCCCGGCTATGGCTTCCTCTCCGAGAACGCGGACTTCGCCGAACGCGTCGAGAAAAGCGGCTTCGTATTCATCGGCCCGAAGGCCGAGACCATTCGCCTGATGGGTGACAAGGTGTCGGCCATCCGCACCATGAAGTCCCACGGGGTACCGTGCGTGCCGGGATCCGGCGGGCCACTGGGCGAGGATACGGACGAGAACATCCGGATTGCCAACGAGATCGGCTACCCGGTCATCATCAAGGCCTCCGGCGGCGGCGGCGGTCGCGGCATGCGGGTGGTGCACTCCGATGCCGCCCTGGCGAACTCCATCAATGTCACCCGCGCCGAGGCGCTTGCCGCCTTCGGCAACGGCGAGGTGTACATGGAAAAGTTCCTCGAGAAGCCGCGCCACATCGAGTTCCAGGTGCTCTGCGACCACCATGGCAACGTGCTGGTGCTGGGAGAGCGCGATTGCTCCATGCAACGGCGCCACCAGAAGATCATCGAGGAAGCCCCGGCCCCCGGCATCACGCCGAAGCAGCGGACCCAGATGACCCAGAGCATCGCCGCGGCCATGAAGGCCGTCGGCTACCGTGGCGCGGGTACGCTGGAGTTCCTCTACGAGGATGGGCAGTTCTGCTTCATCGAGATGAACACCCGCATCCAGGTCGAGCATCCGGTCACCGAAATGGTCACCGGTATCGACCTGGTGAAAATGCAGTTGCGCATCGCTTCGGGCGAGACGCTGCCGATCACGCAGGACCAGGTGGAAATCCACGGCCACGCCATCGAGGTGCGCGTGAACGCCGAGGATCCGAAGACCTTCATGCCCTCACCCGGTCCGGTACGGCTGTGGCATGCGCCGGGAGGCCCGGGCATCCGCGTCGACAGCCATGCCTACAGCGGTTATGCGGTGCCGCCGTTCTACGATTCGCTCATCGGCAAGGTCATCGCCCACGGCGAGACGCGTGACGAGGCCATCGGCCGGATGCGTAACGCCCTGTCCGAGATGGTCGTCGAGGGCATCAAGACGAACATACCGCTCCATCAGGAAATCTTCGGTCACGCCGCGTTCCAGAAGGGTGGCCTCGACATCCACTACCTCGAGCGCCGCCTCGGCCTGAAGTAGGCGGCGCCCCATGCCGCATCTGGAGGCCACTTTTCCGCTGGCGGACCTCAATGCGGAGAGCGTCGAGGAAGCGCTGTTCACGGTCGGTGCCGTCGCCGTCACCCTGTCCGACGCGGATGACAACCCCATCCTCGAACCGAAGCCGGGCGAGACGCCCCTGTGGCCTGCCGTCCGCGTGACGGCGCTGTTTCCGGTCGATCTCGACCCCGCCGGCCTCGAAGCCGGCCTCGCGGCCCTGTTCGGCGACCATGCCGCCACCTTCCTCTGGCGCCGGGTCGAGGACCGCGTCTGGGAGCGTGAGTGGCTGAAGGACTTCAAGCCGATGCGCTTCGGCGCTCGCCTGTGGGTGGTCCCCGGCGGCATGGCGCTGCCCGCCGAGGCTGGCGCCGACGCCGTCACGCTCGCCCTCGACCCGGGCCTCGCGTTCGGCACGGGCACCCACCCCACCACCGCGATGTGCCTGCGCTACCTCGACAGCCTCGGCGACGAGCTGTCCGGCGCCCGCGTCCTCGACGTCGGCTGCGGTTCCGGGATCCTCGCCGTGGCGGCACTGCGACTGGGGGCGGCGGCGGCCATCGGAGTCGACATCGATCCGCAGGCGGAACTCGCCACCCGCGAGAACGCGGAGCGCAATGGCGTTGCGGACCGGCTCGAGCTGCAACCGCCCGCGCCTCCGTGGCCCGCATCCCCCTACGACTTCACCCTGGCCAACATCCTCGCCGGACCTCTGGTCGAGTTGGCGGCGGAGATTGCCGCAGCCACCCGTCCCGGGGGCGGCGTGGTGCTGGCCGGGCTCCTCGAGGCACAGGCGCCGGCCGTGCTGGCGGCCTATCAGCCGCACTTCTTCATGACGGAGTTCGCGACCGTGGACGGCTGGACTTGCCTGGCGGGCCGGCGTCGCGGAACCTAGCGGCATGTACACCCGTTGCCCGGCCTGCCAGTCCGCTTTCCGTGTCACGGCGGCGACGCTGCGGGCCGCCCATGGCCAGGTCGTCTGCGCCACCTGCCACACCACTTTCGACGCCCTCTTCGGCCTGATGGACGATGCGCCAACGGCTGCCCCCCTGATGCCTACACCGGCTCCCGAGCCGCCCCCGGCAGCCACGCAGACGTCACCGGCTCCCGCGGTACCGGGCCCCGAGCCCGCGATCGAGTCCGCGATCGAGTCCGCGATTGAGTCCGCGATTGAGCCCGCGATCGAGCCAACACCTGAGTCGGTGCCTGCATCGGTGCCGGAACCCGCAGCAGAGTCGGACCCGGTGCCAGAACTCGTCGTCGAGCCCGTGCCTGACGGCGAAGGCATCGTCGACGAGCCGCCCCTCGATCAGGTGGCTGCCGCGCTGGCGGAGGCGGGCGCGCTGCTCGAGGACCTCGAGAGCCCGCCGAGCGCCGACGAACTGACCCTGCTGCACATCCCCGGCTCCCCGCCCGACTGGGTGCCGGTCGGTCCGCCGAAGGTGGCCCAGGCCTTGGCCGAAGCGCTGGCCCGGGAGGCCGAGTCGTCGGTGGCAGCAACGTCCCCACCCGAGGCCGCGTACCCGCAGATCCACCCCGCCGCCGAGGCCGCGACGCCGCGTCCCCGACAACCACCGCTCATCGAACTGGATGACGATGCCCCGACCGGGACCTGGGAGCCCCTGCCCGCAACAGCCGCCGAAACCTCATTGCCTGCCGGGGAACCGGACTTCCCGAGCGCTCCGGATATCGAGCCGGCCGCTGTCGAACCGGTCTTTTTCCGACTCGACCCCACGCCTGTCACGACGCCGGTCGAGGAATCCTCGCCCGCCGCCACGCTGGACGCCGCTGCGCTGGACACTCGGCGCGATGAGGCGACCGAGCCCGCTTCGGGAACCGGGCCCGAGGCGACAGTCGAGAGTGACCTCGACCAATGGACAGAACCGCTCCCGACCGAGCGCCGCCGCGGCTGGGCGTGGACGACCGGCAGCCTGCTGCTGATCCTGCTGGTCATGGGCCAGGGCGTGCATCACTGGCGCGAGCCGCTGGCCCGTCATCCAACCCTCGGGTCGGCGATCAACGCGTTGTACGGTTCGCTGGGCATGCCGCTGGCGCCGGAACGGGATCTGCTGGCGTTCCAGGTGACCGAGGGCACCGTCGGTGCCGCGCCGTCACCCGATGCCCTGCGCGTCAGCGCCGTCATCACCCATCGCGCCAAGCACTCGCTGGCCCTCCCGCTGCTGCAGGTGACGCTGGAGGATCGCTATGGCGCGCCCATCGGGCGCCGCGCATTCGGGCCCGCCGAGTATTCCGCCGACCCGGCAGCCGCCGCAGCCCAACAGCTCGCCGCGGGGAAGACGCTGAACGCGACACTGGACCTCGCCGACCCCGGCACCGACGCCGTCAGCTTCAAGCTCGATCTGTGTCTGCATACGGCGGCGGGGCTGACCTGCGCCACGGATCTGCGCCCCGCATCGACCACCCCATGACGGCATCGCCGATCCGCATCGGCACCCACACGCTGGCGGGGCGGGCGGTGCTCGCGCCCATGGCAGGCGTGACGGACCGCCCCTTCCGGCAGTTGTGCCGCCGGCTTGGGGCGGCACTGGCCGCCTCGGAGATGATCACCAGCGACGTCCGCCTGTGGACCACGCCGAAGACGCGTCGTCGCCTCGACCATGCAGGCGGGGCTGGGCCCGTTGTGGTGCGGGTCGCCGGCGGCGACGCCACCATGATGGCGGAGGCCGCCCGCCTGAACGTCGACCAGGGCGCGGAGATCATCGACATCAACATGGGCTGCCCCGCCAAGAAGGTCTGCCACAAGGCGGCCGGCAGCGCGTTGCTGCGCGACGAGCCGCTGGTGGCGGATATCCTGGCGGCCACGGTCGCGGCCGTGCCGGTTCCGGTCACCCTCAAGATCCGCACCGGGTGGGACCGCGAGCATCGCAATGCCGTGCGTATCGCGCGCCTCGCGGAAGACAGCGGCATTGCCGCGCTGGCGGTCCACGGACGCACCCGTGCCGATCATTACCTGGGCGAGGCGGAATACGAGACCATCGCGGCTGTGAAGGCAGCGGTGTCGATCCCGGTCTTCGCCAATGGGGATATCGACACACCGGAGAAGGCGGCCGAGGTGCTCGCCGCCACTGGCTGCGACGGCGTCATGATCGGCCGGGCGGCGCAGGGCCGGCCCTGGATCTTCCGCGAGGTGAACGCCCGTCTGGCCGGCGAACCGCCCCCGCCCCCGCCGGGGCCCGCGGAGGTCCGTGATATCATGCTGGGGCATTTTTCGGCGCTTTATGCCCTTTACGGGGAAGACGCCGGCGTGCGGGTGGCACGCAAGCATCTCGGTTGGTATCTCGCGGCAGCCGGACATAGCGGTGCCGAGGGAGAGGCTTTCCGCCGCCGCTGGGTGCTGCTCGCCACGCCCGAAGAACAACGCGAAGGGGTGCTGTCCTTCTTTGCGACATGAAATCGGGCGTCATGACATCGGCAAGAAGAGCGGGGAATCGCAGGGGATGAACCAGACCAAGTCCCGGGCCAGCGCCCGTCCGGCCCGTTCCGAGCCGGCTCCCGGCACGCCACGTGTGCTGCCTTCCCGGGTGACAGCCGCCGCCATCCGCGAACTCCCGCTCCGCGTTGCCACGCAGGAAGCCCTCGGCAACTACTTCGCCAGTCTCGAAGGTCATCGCCCCGGGCGTCTCTATGATCTCGTGCTGCGCGAAGTGGAGGAGCCACTGTTCCGCGCCGTCATGGCTTACGTCGAGGGCAACCAGACGCATGCGGCCACCATCCTCGGCATCAACCGCGGCACGCTCCGCAAGAAGTTGAAGGAATACGGTCTTGCCGGCTGATCATTCCAACGCCCGTCCCAACGTGGTCATCCGTCGCGCACTGCTCTCGGTCTCGGACAAAACGGGCGTACTCGAGTTCGCGCAGCAACTGCATGCTGCCGGCGTCGCGCTGCTGAGCACCGGCGGCACCGCCAAGCTGCTGGCCGGCGCCGGCCTGCCCGTCACGGAAGTCTCCACGCACACGGGCTTCCCGGAAATGATGGATGGTCGTGTGAAGACGCTGCATCCGAAGGTGCATGGCGGTCTGCTGGGCCGTCGTGGCATCGATGACGCCGTGATGGCCGAGCACGGCATCGCCCCCATCGACCTGCTGGTGGTGAACCTCTACCCCTTCGCCGCCACGGTGGCCAAACCCGACTGCACCTACGATGACGGCGTCGAGAACATCGACATCGGCGGCCCGGCCATGGTGCGCGCGGCAGCCAAGAACCATGCCGATGTGGCCGTGGTGGTCGACCCTGCAGACTATGCCGCCGTCGCCGCCGCCGTCGCCGCCGGCGGCACGGACTTCGCGCTGCGCCAGCGCCTGGCTGCCAAGGCCTACGCGCACACCGGCCGCTACGACACCATGGTGGCGCAGTGGATGGCGGAGCAATGCGGCCAGCCGCAGAAATTCCCGGAAGCGCTGGAACTGCGCGCCATCAAGCAACTGGACCTGCGCTACGGCGAAAACCCGCACCAGTCCGCCGCGTTCTACGCCAACGCCGTCACGCGCGGCGTGGGCGTGGCCACCGCGCGCCAGTTGCAAGGCAAGGAACTGAGCTTCAACAACATCGCCGACGCGGACACCGCGCTGGAATGCGTGCGCCAGTTCGAGGCGCCCGCCTGCGTCATCGTGAAGCACGCGAATCCCTGCGGCGTCGCCGTCGCGGCCTCGCCACTGGCCGCGTATGAACGCGCCTACGTGACGGATCCCACCTCGGCTTTCGGTGGCATCATCGCCTTCAACCGCGCGCTCGATGCCGAAACCGCCACTGCCATCACCTCGCGCCAGTTCGTGGAAGTGATCATCGCGCCCGCCGCCACGGACGAGGCACTGGCCATCACGGGCGCGAAGCAAAACGTACGCGTGCTGGTCACCGGTGACCTCGCCGCGGGCACGCCGCCGGGGCTCGAGGTGCGCACGGTCGGCGGTGGCCTGCTCGTGCAGGACCGCGACGAACGCACCATGACGCTGCCTGAGCTGAAGATCGTCACCAAGCGCCAGCCCAGCCCGCGTGAACTGGAAGACCTCCTGTTCGCCTGGCGCGTGGCCAAGTTCGTGAAGTCCAATGCCATCGTCTACGCGAAGGATGCACAGACCATTGGGGTCGGCGCAGGCCAGATGAGCCGCGTTGTCTCCAGCCGCATCGCCGCCATGAAGGCCGCGGACGAGAAGCTCGAGGTGAAAGGCGCCGTCATGTCCAGCGACGCGTTCTTCCCCTTCCGCGACGGCCTCGACGTGGCGGCGGAATACGGCATCGCCGCCGTCATCCAGCCGGGCGGCTCGATGCGCGACGACGAAGTGATTGCCGCGGCGGACGAACATGGCATGGCCATGGTGTTCACCGGCGTGCGCCACTTCCGCCACTAGTCTCCATGGCGGCCCGCGCCGGGCCGCTTTTCAGGAAACACCGCGATGAAAGTGATGGTGATCGGTGGAGGCGGACGCGAACACGCCCTGGCGTGGAAGCTGGCCCAGTCGCCGCGCGTGACGGAAGTGCTGGTAGCCCCGGGCAATCCCGGCACGGCAGCCGAGCCGAAGTGCCGCAATGTGGTCGTGGCCGCGGACGACGTGCCAGGGCTCGTGCGCGTGGCGCAAGCCGAAGGCGTCGGCCTCACGGTCGTTGGCCCCGAGCAACCGCTCGTCATCGGGGTGGTGGACGCCTTCAATGCCGCCGGTTTGCGTTGCTTCGGCCCCGTGCAGGCGGCCGCGCAACTCGAAGGCTCGAAGGCTTTCACCAAGCGCTTTCTGGAGCGCCATCGCATCCCCACCGCAGCCTATGGCGTGTTCACGCGGGCCAATTTCGATGCTGCCTGGGTGCGGGCCCAGCGGGCACCGCTGGTGGTGAAAGCCGACGGCCTGGCCGCCGGCAAGGGCGTGGTCATTTGCGCCACGCAGGAAGAAGCGGTCACCACTGCTCTCGAGATGTTCGCCGGCGCCTTTGGCGCTGCGGGCGATACGGTGGTGGTGGAACAGTTCCTCGAGGGCGAGGAAGCCAGCTTCATCGTGATGGTGGATGGCGAACATGTACTGCCGCTGGCCACCTCACAGGACCACAAGCGCGTGGGCGACGGCGACACGGGCCCGAACACCGGCGGCATGGGCGCGTATTCGCCCGCCCCGGTGGTCACGCCTGCCGTGCACGCCCGGGCGATGAACGAGGTGATCCTGCCCACGGTGCGGGGTCTCTCCGCAGAGGGCACGCCCTACACCGGCTTCCTGTACGCCGGCCTGATGGTGGCGGACGACGGTACGCCCAACGTGCTGGAGTTCAATTGCCGCTTCGGCGACCCGGAAACCCAGCCGGTGCTCAGCCGCCTGCAGAGCGACCTCGTCGAACTGTGCGAGGCTGCACTCGACGGCCAGCTGGACCGGGTGACCTGCGACTGGGACCCGCGCCCGGCCGTCGGCGTGGTGCTGGCCGCGGCCGGCTACCCGGAGAGCCCGCGCAAAGGCGATGCCATCACCGGTCTGGAGGTTGCGGCCCGGCTTCCGGGCAAGGTGTTCCACGCCGGTACCGCACTGCACGCCGGCACGCTCGTCACCAACGGTGGCCGCGTGATGTGCGCCGTGGGCCTCGGTACCACCGTCCGTGAGGCCCAGCGTACCGCCTACGAGCTGGTGGATGTGGTGGACTACGCCGGCAAGCTCGTCCGCCGCGATATCGGTTACCGGGCGATTGCGCGCGAGGAAGGCTGAACCCGCAACGCTCCACCAGGAGGTTCGTGATGCGACTCGACCGTACTGGATTGATTGAAGCGGTCCGCGAAGGCGTACTCGACGAGGCCCAGGCGGAGCGCCTCTGGACATTCCTCTCCAGGCGACAGGCGGCCACGCCCGGGTTCCACTTCACCCACATCCTCTACTATCTCGGTGGCCTGGTCGCCATTGGTGCCATGTCGCTGTTCATGACGCTCGGCTGGGAGCGCTTTGGTGGCTGGGGGCTGCTTGGCATCGCCGCTGCCTATTCGGTGGCCGGCCTGCTGCTGGCGAACCATTTCCTGAAGCGTGAACTGCCCATCCCGGCGGGCATCGTCGCCACGTTCGTGGTGGCACTGACGCCGCTGGGCGTCTACGGCCTGCAGGCCGCACTCGGCTGGTGGCCCGCCATCGAGGACGTCGCCTATCGTGAATACCACACGCGCATCGATTGGCGCTGGATGTTCATGGAACTGGCCACGCTGGCAAGTGGTGCGCTGCTGTTGTGGCGGTACCGCCTGCCGTTCCTGGTGATGCCCATCGCCGTGACGCTGTGGTACATCAGCATGGATCTCACGCCGTTCCTGTTCGGTGGCAGCTACGAGGATGTCTGGGCGATGCGCGCCACGGTATCCATGTGGGTCGGATTAACGATGATACTGCTCGCCTTCGTCGTGGATCTGCGCACGCGCGGCCCGCACGATTATCCGTTCTGGCTGTACCTGTTCGGCGTGCTGACGTTCTGGGGTGGACTGACGGCCCAGCATTCCGACAGCGAACTGGCCCGTTTCGGGTACCTGCTGCTCAACCTGCTGCTCATCGGCATCGGCGCCGCGCTCTCTCGCCGCGTGTTCGCGGTGTTCGGCGGACTCGGCACGGCCTTCTACCTTGGCCATCTTGCCTACACCGTGTTCCGCGACAGCCTGCTGTTCCCGTTCGCGTTGACGGCCATCGGTCTCGCCGTCATCTACGCGGGCATCCTGTGGCAGAAGCACGAGGCGCGGTTGTCCGCCGCATTACGCTCGCTGCTGCCACCGCTGGTGCGCGAACTGGTGGAGCGACGTGGCTGACGCCGGCGACTTCGCCACCTGGCTGCGGCAGATGCAGGCCGTGCTGCGCGGCAGTGCGACTGGCACGGATGTGCCCTGTGGCGACTGCGTGGGTTGCTGCAGTTCGCACTGGCCGGTGGCACTGCGTGCCGAAGACGACGCCCTGGTGCCACTGGTGCCGGCGTGGCTGCTGCTGGAACCCGAGGATGCTCCGGAGGGTGTGCGCTACATGGGCTACCGCGAGGACGGTACCTGTCCCATGCTGGTGAAGCGCCGATGCCGCGTCTACGCGCAGCGACCGCAGACCTGCCGCGATTTCGATTGCCGCATCTTCACGGCCGCGGGCATCGCCTCGGCGGGCAAGGACAAACCCCTGATCGACGAAAGACTTCGCCTGTGGCGCTTCAGCTATGCATCTCCTGAAGACCTGGCGGTGCACGAAGCCATTCAGGCAGCAGCAGCGTTCTTGCAAGGCGAAGCGCGAGGAGTACCGGGGTTCCATTTTCCGGTAGCGCCCATAGCCCTCGCGGGCCTGGCGCTGAAGGCGCACACCGTGTTTCTGGATGGAAACGCGAAGACGCAAACGGCGGAACAGTTGGCACGCGCCGTGGTGGATGCAGCGCAGAACTTCGAACGCGCCTAGCGCGCTACTTGCCCCGCCACACCGGCGTGCGCTTCTCGGCAAAACCCATTCTGGCAACTGATTCTCTGACTGCGCGCTACACCAATACCGTCCGCCAATTCCGCCAGGAAATGCGAGTAGAGAAAGCGATATGCCGATTGTGGGCACTATCGAAGAGCGCATGCCGCCAGCTCGGCGCACGGCTACCGTTGATTATCGGCTTGTCATCAATCAGCCAATCTCCATGCACGAGTGTCTTGTCGGAAGTCAGGACGATGCGCTGTACCCATGCCGATCCGAGATGTTCCTCTACCCATGCGAATTTTTCGGCGACACAATGCCGGTAACGGGTGATGGGCGAAGTACAAATCCGCACATCCCAACCCAGTTCGAGCATCGCATGGACGGCTGCCTGAGCCCCCTCGATAGGCGGAATACCGAGGAAGAACCCTGCCGAAGAGTAGAGCTCGACTCCAGCTTCCCGGTACTCGACAGGCAGATCATCGACGGGATTGAAAGCGCGTCTCGCCGCCGGTCCAACGAAAGGAATAGCGGGAAAACACTCACGCCAGCGGTCGCTGAACGCGAGGTCGAAATCCGCCAATACATTGTCCTGATCAACGAGTACGAGCATAAAGTTGACGAGGTTAACCCAATTCCAATCGATCGGTTTGTCGATGACCGGCCATGGTCCTCCCCAGGTGGGGAAAACCGGACGACACCCTCGCCTATCTCTCGGTGATGGGAGTCAAGATTGTGCCCCCAACCGTACCCAACCCTCGCTGCCATCGATGGTAACCATCTCGCCATCAGGAAGCAGCTCGCAAGCACCCTCCAGGCTTGAGACACATGGGATTCCGTATTCACGAGCAATCATCACCGCATGGGAGACTACGCCGCCGCCCTCGATGACCACCCCGCCAATGATTGAAAACACCGTTGTCCATGCAGGGTCCGTTGCCGTGGCGACGAGAATGTCGCCACGTTGTACTCGACCCAGTTCACCGACACTGCGGCATACCCGAACCGGTCCCGCGGCGATTCCACCGCTCGCGGGAATACCTCTGAACGCAGATGGGTCCAGGTTGGCGATTTCGCCGTCGAAACCTCGCCATCCCTGCAGAAACTTCGGTGGCTCCCGTCTGGAATACTTCGAATAGACACGACGCCGGGCGGCAACCCGCTGTCGCGTCGCGTCGGCAGAAAGCTCCTCGGCATCTGCTGCGAGAACCTCGCTGTGGCTCAGGAAGAAGGCATCTTCTTGGGAATCCAGCAAGCCTCGCGCGACAAATCGTCGACCAATCGCCAACTGGGCTGCACGGGGATACGCCTTGCTCTTGTCGTTCGTAAACCGTTCCCAGTCGCGGTAATGGACGTACTCCTGGACAAGCTCTACATACCAGCGCAGGAACCGCGACTTGAGCGGCCCGAGGATACCGCGACCCGCCAAAGCAAGGCATTCCGCCTTGCCATGCTCCATGCGCGCCCGCAGGCGTTCTTCCAGAGCTTCCGGGCTATCCTCGTCAGGTACCCGCAGCAGCGCCTGAATCGAGGAGAAAATCGTATCGGAGTTGTCCGCCCAACGCGGATGATAGAGATCACGCTCTGCCGCACCTCGATGACCATACTCACGAATGAAATCCGCAAATTCACTGCGGAATTTCCTGCCGTCCGGTGTATTCGGGAGAGCGTCTAATATCCGTGCAGGCTCATTTGTGGCAAACACCTCGGCAAGCTCGGCAGACGCCCGGGCGGTTCTCGACAACCGCCAAATGGCGATGTTCTGCTCTCCGGTAGGCGTCCGGATTCCGGAAATCAAGCTAAGAAAAAGGCGACCATCGGCATCATTACACCAGCGCTCGCAAAGCCGCTGCAATCCGTGGGGGAGCCAGTAGAGGAATACCGTGAAGGGCAGTGCAACATTGTGCTCAAGTCGACTGACCCCTTTTGCCTTGACCGGAGTCGCGAGGATCTCCGGTACGCTGGCACTTTCGAGATCGACCTGACTCCAGACGTTATTGGCATGCCGGACCCAATTCTCGAAGTGCTTGTATAGATACCGCGGAGACCCCCGCAAGGAGCGGTCCGGGTGGAGAATTTCCAGACGCAGCAATGTCCACAGGAAACGGATCCAATTGAATGGCATCCGGCGAATCTCTTCCCGCTGTTCAGCAGGAAAAGCGGACAATGCAATCTGGTCTCGCGCGAATGGCGGGACGAATAGCCGGATCCACTCCCTCTCCAGAGCCACGTTGTAGTAGGCCCGCGCGCCGTACCAACGGAACATCGGCATGTCCTTGAATTCCGCAGCCTTGTAGCCGGCGAACTCGTGAATTCCCATGTACTCAAGTGCAAGTATCTTGGTCCGCATACGATGCGGTTGGGCGCGCGTGTACATATTGGGGGTTGAAGGACCCGTCTGGAGCTCATCCGAATAGGCCCGGGACCAGATTACGCCTTCACTGATGAGTTGAGCGCGGGCATGCGGTGACTGCCATGCCTCGAGACCTTCTCGATAGTCGAGGTCTGCGCCAGTGATGTCACGCGATTGCAGGATCGCAAAGCGGCCATCGGCGAATCCCCACTCAATATCCTGCGGAAAGCCGTAGTGGTTCTCGATTTCCAAGGCTAGCTGGCAAAGCGCTGCCAGTTCTTGGCGGGACAGGGTACTGCGCTTGCGGTCTGCTGCGGGGACCGGTACCAGAGAATGATGGCCAGGCTCGGTACCGTTTGCCGTCATGACGAGTTTTTCCTGTATGGCTTCCTTGCGGACCTCCAGGGATGAACGGTCGACTATGTACTGGTCGGGATTGACCAAGCCCGAGACCAATGCCTCACCCAAACCCCAACTCGCATTGATGACGAACTCGTCCGGATTAGAAGTGATGGGATTTGCCGTGAACAATACCCCCGCTTTTTCTGCCGGAAACATGATCTGGACTACAACCGCAATCGAGACCGCCTCGTCATCGAAGCCCTGCTTGTGCCGGTAGGACAGGGCACGGTCTGTCCACAGCGATGCCCAGCATTTCTTTACGGCCATCAGCAAGGATTCGTGGCCACCGATGTTGAGGTAAGTGTCGTGCTGTCCGGCGAATGAGGCGCCGGGCAGATCCTCGGCAGTCGCAGAAGAACGTACCGAAACGAGCGTTGATTGCCCCTGTTCCGCCGTCAGTTGCAACCATGCCGCTTCGAGTGCAGCGACAATCTCACCCGGGACCGGTGCCGCGAGGATCATCTCGCGCAGCTCCGCGCTGCCACGGATCAGTTCATCCGTATTTGTTCTCTCCAGGCGGGCGAGTCGTTCGCGAATCCTCTCGCCGAACGCTGCATGTTGCATGAAACATTGGTGGGCCGCGGTAGTCACGCAAAACAGTGCTGGAACGGGAAATCCTGCATGCAGCAGCTTCGCGAGACTTGCCCCCTTGCCACCGACCACCGCGAGATCGGTTGCTCCGGATTGATGGGGGAAGCAGATGGGGCTCATTGCAATCCGATCCTGCATGGTCCCCCTGCGCATGTTTTCCAATTTATTCATCCGGCTGACCTTCTTGTCGTATTTCTTTTAACGGAACACATGTTCTCTTCAAAGGATATGGGAAATCAGGCGGGACGGCAACCGGTTTTCCGCGGCTTGCTGAAGCCAATCGACGTTTTCAGCGCGTGGAGGTATCCCGATCCTTGATTTCTTCCGGGACCAGTCGCGCCGCACGCAACGCCGTTCGTTGCAACTTGCCGGCATCGTTGCGCAGCATGCTGTCCGCGAGCTCGTAGGTGTGGGGCCACTTTGGACGGGATAGTCTATGCTGCAGGTATTCCCGCAGCGCGTCGATATCGACCACATGTTCCGGTGAGTCGACGATGGCGTGGATACGATTACCGAGATCCTCATGCGGCAGGCCGATGACGGCTGCGGAGCGGACTCCCGGATAGGTCTCGATGGTGGCTTCGATCTCAGCCGGATAGATGTTTGCGCCTCCGCATAGGATCATGTCGGTGCGACGATCGACGATGTACAGGTAGCCGTCGGCATCGAAATGTCCGATGTCACCGAGGCTCTCCCAGCCATCCGTGATACCGCGCGGCGTTCCGCCCACATAGCGATAGGTGCTACCGGGTCCGCTGGTCGGTCGAATGAAGATTTCTCCATCCGCGCCTGGGGGAAGGACGCTTCCTTGTTCGTCTACGACTTTCATTTCGCAGCCAGGGGCCGGGCGACCAACAGACCCCGGGCGAGCCAACCACTCGTCACCGCGAATGACAGTCATGCCCAGCCCTTCCGTCGCTCCATAGAGCTCCCATACGTTCTGCGGGCCGAACCAATCGAGGAAGGCGCGCTTGAGTGCCGGCCCGCAAGGTGCGCCGAGATGCCACAGGTTGCGCATTGAGGATATGTCGTACTGCGCCCTCGTCGTGGACGGAAGCATCCACATGCGTTGCATCATCGTCGGTACCAAGCAGGTGGAGTCCACCCGATTCCGGTCAATCAGGCGCAGGGTTTCCATGGGATCGAATCGGGGCATGATAATCATGTGGCCGCCACGCATCATGGACAGCAGCCCCCACATGAATGGACCCTGGTGATAAAGAGGTCCCGGGATCAGCGTGGTGCCATGCCAGCCGAACCCGGGCGTTCGGTCGTCCAAATCGAAGGTCGCCGGTCGCATCGACACGATGAGTTTCGGTTTTCCGGTGCTGCCCCCGGAGGGCAAGGCCCGCATCGAGCGTGACGTCTTTTCCGGCAAGGGCGTGGTGTCCAGATTGGGGTCTGGAACGTGTCCGACCGGCAGGCTGCTGCCGGTCCATCCCTCCGGGCTGGCACCCAGCACCAGTCTGGGCCCTACCAGAGCCAGGAATTCACTGCATTCCAGGGCGGTGAGTGCCGACGAGATCGGCTGCGGAGTCGCACCAAGCTTCCAGATGGCGAACACCGCAGTAACGAATTCCACCCCGTTCGGCAGGCCGATAGTGACGAAGTCACCCTCACCCACGCCACGCGCAGCATAGTCGCGGGCCAGCTGGTTGCTGGTCGCCTCCAACTCGGCCCAACTGAGCAGGCGCCGGCCATCAGAGACCGCCGGTGCATCCGGCTTTTCCCGGGACCAGAGAGCCGCAATCCTCGAGAGCGAAATCAATTGCATCCGTGTACTCCCGGGCCGAAACCGTCAACCAGGAGCGGTTGACAACTTTTCGCACCTTGTGGACTATAGCAGAACGCCTGTTCTTTTCGACGAAACGCCTTCATCTTTTAGCCACCCGGACCGCCTCCGCCGGTCAGAACCGTTTTTACACAGGAAGAACTCGCTTGATCAAGACAAAGATTACCGAGATGTTCGGTGTCGAGACGCCCATCTGCATGGGCGGGATGACAGGCGTGGGCGATGCCGAACTGGTGGCTGCAGTGGCAAACGCGGGCGCGCTCGGATTCATCACCGCCCACATGTACCCGGATGGCGACACACTGCTGGGCGCCATTGCCAAAGCCCGTTCCCTGACCCAACGCCCATTCGGGGTGAACCTGACCCTGCTCCCCTCCGTCAATCCGGTTCCCTATGACGAATACCGGGAAGCCATCATCGAAAGCGGCATCAAGGTCGTGGAAACGGCCGGGCGCGCACCGATGGATCATCTCCCGCGCCTGAAAGACAGCGGAATCCGCGTTATCCATAAGTGCACCTCGATTCGCCATGCCCTATCGGCGATCAAGGCCGGCGTGGACGTCATTTCCATCGACGGATTCGAGTGCGCCGGTCACCCAGGAGAAGATGATGTCGGATTGATGGTCCTGCTGCCGGCAGCCATCGACGCGCTTCCCGGTATTCCGGTCATTGCATCCGGCGGTATCGCCGACGGCCGGGGTCTGCTGGCGGCACTCGCCCTCGGAGCTCAAGGCGTGAACATGGGCACACGATTCTGCGCAACGAAGGAGGCACGCATCCACAACAACGTGAAGCAGAAAATACTCCGGAATACCGAGTTGGATACTGTCGTGGTGGGTCGAAACCTTGGAAATACCACGCGATATGCTCGCAATGCGGTTTCGATGCAAGTGGCCGCAATCCAGAGGAACCCCAACACCACTTATGCCGACGTGAAGGAACTGATGTCCGGAAAACGCGGTCGGGAGGCGGTACTAAGGGATGGAGATATGGAAGCCGGAATCTGGACCGCAGGGCAAAGCCAAGCCCTCATCCACGACATACCGACCTGCATTGAGTTGGTCCAACGCATCATGTCACAAGCACTGGACCAGTTACGGCGATTGCAACTGGATGTCCTTCCTGAAGAGGTCACCTGATGGATGATGGACTTTCCACTTCTTCTACCAATCCAGTCGTATCGCGACTGCACGGACAGGTGCTGGTCTTGACACTAGACCGACCGACGGTCCGGAACGCCATCAACCTCGAAATGGTCACTGAATTGTCTCATCAACTCAATCTCGCCGAGAGCAATCCTGCGGTTCGCTGCGTGATACTTACCGGGAACAATGGCGCCTTCTGCTCGGGTGGTGATCTTGGCTCGATGGGGAAGAATTCGAACAACCACGCACTTCCTGATCCAGTGACCACTTTAAGGTCCGTCGAGGAACTGCGGAAAACGCAGCGGGCGACCGCCCTGCGACTGCATCAGTTTCCCAAGCCCACCCTGGCTGCACTGCCCGGAGCAGCCGTTGGCGCTGGCTTCAGCTGGGCACTCGCATGTGACCTCCGGGTCATGTCGGACACGGCCTTCCTGGCCACTGGATTTTCGAACATGGCGCTCTCCGGCGACCACGGCGGCCTGTTCTTTCTCACCCGGCTGGTGGGAAGCGCCAAGGCGCTCGAACTGTACCTGCTCTCGCCAAGGGTGACGGCACCGGAAGCGCTCGCCCTCGGCCTGACCAACTGGGTCTGCTCGGCATCGGACCTGCCGACGACAGCCCTGAATATCGCCAGACAACTCGCCACTGGAGCACCGATGGCGCAACGCTTCATCAAGCAGAACCTCGCACTCGCGCAAGTTGCGCACGATGCTGGCACCTATATGGACGAAGAAGCACACCGTCAGGTGGCTACCCTGCAGACGGACGATTTCCGCGAGGCAATACAGGCTTTCAAGCAGCAGCGATCCCCGAATTTCACCGGACGATAAGCGGAAATCGATTGATGGCACCCTGCCTGCTTGACTTACCCCCATACGAAACCCTGGACCTCGAAGTCCATGGACGAGTTCTAGTGGTGCGTCTGAATCGTCCGCTGAAACATAACGCAATGACGCAAACCATGTTTAGCGAGTTGCGTCAGGTTTTGCTTCAGGCCGGGGGCTATCCCGCGGTGGGGGCAATTGTTCTCACCGGCCGAGGCCCCAGTTTCTCGGCTGGGGCCGACTTGAATACTTTTCAAACTCTGAACGATGCTGCTGCGTACCGAGCCCAACTGGACTTGGTGGAGGCGACTTTCAGTGCCGTGGAGAAATGCGCAGTACCCGTCATCGCGGCAGTCAATGGACCGGCGTTGGCCGGTGGTCTCGAGATATTGCTCTTCTGCGATTTTGTCATTGCGTCGCCGGACGCCGTGTTCGGCTTTTCCGAAGTGCTCGTCGGGCTGCAACCGGTCTATGGCCTGCTACGTGGACCGGCGGTAATCGGACGTAACTGGACCCGCTACTTGGCATATACCGGCGAGAACCTCGACGCGCAGGCCGCAATGTCCATCGGCTTAGTGCAGCGAATTGTCCCACTGACAAGCTTGGTCGATGAGGCGCTACGCACGGCAGGTGTCATCGCGTCGCGTTCCCCGGAAGCCATTCGTGAGGGCAAGCGACTGGCGAATATCCACGAAACGGATCTGATCTCGGCGCAACGGACTGCCGGTCGGCTCTTCGAAAGTGACACACACAAACAGGCAGTAGAGGAATTTTTCCGAAAACGGCGCCGGCAAGGGCACTGACCATCAGCCAGAGAAATAATTTTTGACTAAGGAGTCTGCATGGATCTTGGAATCAAGGGACGCCGCGCCATCATCAACGGCGGCAGCAGCGGCATGGGCAAGGGAACGGCGTTGGCGCTCGCAAGAGAGGGAGTCGAAGTATTTGTCGTTGCCCGGGGCGAAGAGCGCCTGCTCCGTGCCTGCGAGGACATTCGTGGACGTGCATCCGGAACAGTCCATCCGGTGGTCGCGGATTTCAGTACGGTGGCAGGGCGTGAGCGAATCCTCTCTCTTTGTCCGTCCCCTGACATTCTCGTGACGACCTCGACGCCACCCGAAATGACTGCGGACTATACGGACGTGACTGCCGCGGACTGGAACACCAGCCTCGAGGTTACCTTGGTCGGTGTGGTGGAATTCATCCGTGCCGTGGTCCCGGGCATGGTAGAGCGCCGCTGGGGACGGGTGGTGAATATCGCGACCGGTGCCGCCAAGTTCCCGCATGAATTGCGTATTCTTTCAGGTCCGCCCCGTGCCGCGTTGGTGAACTACTGCGTGGCAGTCTCGCGCCGTGTTGCGAAATACAATGTCACCATCAACAACGTCTTACCGGGTATGCATTTCACGGATCCCATCAATGCCCGACTCGCCAGGGAAGCTGCGGCCAACGGAAACACCATCGAGCAGGAAATCCAGGGATACATCGATCGATTCCGGATTCCGGCGGGCACCTTTGGAGACCCGGAGGACACCGGCGCCTTGACCGCCATGCTCTGCAGCGAGCAGGCGCGCTATACCTCGGGTCAAAGCCTATGCGTTGATGGCGGTCTGGCACCGACCACGTTCTGACAACTATCGGCCTATCCGGAGCGCCCTGGACGGTTCAGTCGTCGAGGGTCGCTCCGAGCCGGGCACACGCTTCGGCATAGTCTCCCATGAAATCCTGAACGACGCTGCGCACCGAGCCGCCATGGTTCATCAGGCCGACACCTTGCCCCACATAGTAACTAGCCAACTCGATGGCACCCGGGTGCCCGCCGGACGCGAGCTTGTTGATTTTGCGGAAGGCTGCCGCGGACAGCAAGCCTTGCAGGGGCGTAGGTAATGGGGTGGGTGCTTCGGGGCTGAGCCAGGCATCCGTCCATGCAGATTGCAGCTGCCTAGTGGGTTTTCCTGTACGACTACGCGATCGCACCGTATTGCGCGAGGTGGCACGCAACATCTTCTCCTTGACCACGGGAATGGTCTCGGCTTCCGGTGTCGTCAGCCAGACAGATCCAGTCCAGGCACCGGCTGCGCCCATGGCCATACAGGCAGCCATCTGCCGACCGGTGACGATACCGCCGGCAGCGAGCACGTGAACGTCAGGAAACGGCGCCAGTGTCCGGATGACATCTGGCACTAGTACCATCGTGGAAATCTCGCCGCAATGTCCGCCCGCCTCGGTGCCTGCTGCAATCACCAGATCCACGCCCGCCTCGGCATGACCCAACGCATGGTCACGCGTCCCGGCCAAGGCGCCGACCAGAGCACCAGCCTGCCTGGCTTTGGAAATCATGAACGGGGGAGGTACACCAAGGGCATTGACTACCAGGCGAACGGGATGCGAGAAAGCCACATCCAGAAGTCGCGAGGCTCCGCTCTCGCGCATGACATCTCCATGGCCGGATACGATGGCCCCCTCCCAGAGATCATGGGTATCTATCCCATGCTTCTGCAAAAGATTTTCGACGAACTCGCGATGACCGGCCGGAATGCGTGAATCGAGCTCTGCGGCAGACAGCGAACGCTCCTTGCTGTCGATCGACGCCGGCACCAACAAATCAACGCCGTAGGGACGCCCACCGACATGGCGGTCAATCCAGTCCAGTTCCTGCTCGAGTGTTTCGGGTGTAAACGCAACGATACCTAGGACGCCCATGCCACCGGCATTGGAGACCTCGGCAACG
>JBJTPC010000490.1:0-5614 GCA_046074905.1 Gammaproteobacteria bacterium | reverse complement strand
GCATGGGCGGCATGGGCATGTAATGCCCGCTGCGGCACGGGCTGCCTGCCAGGGGCAGGCGGTCCGTGTCCCGTGGCAAGGAGCACGTCGCGGCGTGCTCCTCGCAGCCAGCAAGAGGGGTCGGCGCGAGCCGACCCCTTTTTCGTTGTGGCGGCGAGGATCGATCCCGTTCCGGCGGCACGGGCGCGGGTATAGTTTCCCGATGGATTCCGCGCTGCCGAACACCACCCTGGAGGCTGCACTCGCGGCGGCGACTGCCGCCGGGCTGGACCCGCTCGAGGCGCGCCACGTCTTCGCCTGCAGTGATTACCTCGCCGAGTCCTTCGCGCGCCACCCCGACTTGTTCAGCGGGCTGGAGCTCGGGCGCGTGCCGGCTCCCGCCGAGCATGATGCCGCCTTCGCGGCCCTGCTCGCGGTTGCCGACGAGACTGCGTTCATGGCGGCGCTGCGCCTCCTGCGCCGGCGCGAGTCCTGCCGGATCGCCTGGCAGGACCTCGCCGGGCGCGTCGAACCGGTGACCGTCCTGCGCGATGTCTCCGCGGTGGCGGATGCGGCGATTCGCGTCGCCCACGCCTACGCGCGGCGCGCCACGACAGCCCGCTTCGGGACGCCGCGCAGCCCAGACGGGGTGGAGCAGGATCTGGTGGTCATCGGCATGGGCAAGCTCGGTGGTCGGGAACTCAATTTTTCTTCCGACATCGATCTCGTTTTCCTCTTTCCGGAGGGCGGCGAGACGGACCGGCGGGGCATCGACCACATGGAGTTCTTCACGCGGATGGGCCAGCACCTCATCCGCCTGCTGGATGCCCCCACGGCCGACGGCTTCGCCTACCGCGTCGACATGCGACTGCGACCCTTCGGCGACTCCGGTCCGCTGGTGGCCAGTTTCGCCGCGCTGGAGGACTACCTGCAGCAGCATGGCCGGGACTGGGAGCGCTACGCCTGGGTGAAGGCGCGGGCTATCACCGGTATGGAGGCTTATGCGGACTTGTTCCGCGGCGTGGTGCGCCCCTTCGTGTTCCGGCGCTATCTGGACTTCGGCGTCATCGAGTCGCTCCGCGAGATGAAGGCGATGATCGCGCGCGAGGTGGCGCGACGCGACCGGCAGGACCATGTGAAGCTCGGCCCCGGCGGCATCCGCGAAGTCGAGTTCATCGTCCAGGTCTTCCAGTTGCTGCGCGGCGGCCAGGAACCGGCTTTGCAAGCGGCTTCGATCCTCGAGGTGCTGCCGGTCCTGGCACATCCGAAACGGCTCGGCGCCGCCGAGGTGGAGGAACTCACTGCGGCCTACCATGTGCTGCGACGGGTCGAGAACCGTCTGCAGATGGTGGCGGAGGGGCAAGTCCATGAGTTGCCCCGGGAGGCGGCGGCTCGCGAGCGGCTGGCACGCGCGATGGGCGAGCCCGACTGGAATGCGCTCCACGGACGGCTCGATGCCGTACGAGCCGTAGTCCAACGACACTTCGCTGCAGTCGTGGCGTCCACCCAAGGCGAGCGCGGTGCGGGCGAGGCCGCGAACGGTGGATTGAACGCAGACGCCACGCGCGCGGCGTCCGGTGGCGATTGCCAGCCGTCGTGCGCCGATGCGCCGACCCCCTGGCCTTCCGGTTTCGAAGCGAGTCTGGCAGCCGTGCTGGCGTCGCCCTACGCGCGGCGACTCGACACGACCGGCCTCAAGCGACTCGAGGCCTTGCTGCCGCGCGTGGCTGCCGTGGCCGCGACCACGCCGGCCCCGGAGTCTTCGCTGGCGCGCATGCTGAAGGTCATCGAGGCCACGCGCAATCGCAGCACCTACCTCGCCCTGCTGCTGGAAAGCCCGCTGGCGCTGGAGCGGCTCGCGCAAATGGCCACGCTCGGCGATTTCCTCTGTGACCAGGTGGCTGCGCTGCCGCTGTTGCTGGACGAGCTGGTCGACCAGCGGCTGTTCGATGAGCCACCCTCGCTGGCGCAGTTCCGCACCGAGCTGGCCCTGAAACGCCCGCTGGCCGACGAGGACCCCGAGCGGCAGGTCGAGGCCCTGCGACAGTTCCAGCGTGCCGCAGTGTTCCGCGTGGCGCTCTGGGATCTCACCGGTCGGCTGCCGCTGATGCAGGTGAGCGACCGGCTCACCGAAATCGCCGAGCTGATTCTGGAGGAGGCCATGCGGCTCGCCTGGGAGCAGATGGTCGCTGTCTACGGCGAACCGCGCTGCGGCGAGGTCGAGGACGATCCGGCAATGCGTACCGTCCGCCTCGCGGCCGTGGGCTACGGCAAGCTCGGCGGCCAGGAGTTGGGCTACTCCTCGGATCTGGACCTCGTCTTCCTGCACGACTCCGCCGGTGCCTGGCAGCAGACGGCCGGGCCGAAGGTGGTCGACAACGGCGTCTTCTTCCTGCGACTCGGGCAGCGGATCCTGCACCTGTTGACGTTCCACAGCGCCGCCGGGCGTCTGTACGAGGTCGATACCCGGCTGCGCCCGAGCGGCAAGGGCGGGTTCATGGTGACGCCCATCACCGCCTTCCATGACTACCAGCGCGAGGAGGCCTGGACTTGGGAACACCAGGCGCTGTTGCACTCGCGGGACGTGGCTGGACATCCGGAACTGCGGACGCGGTTCCGTGCGGTACGGGAGGACGTGCTGTGCCATGCCGTGCGGCGGGAGAAACTGGCCGCCGAGGTTCGGGACATGCGCCAACGCATGCGCCATGAGCTGTCGCGTGCCGGCGCCGGGCAGTTCGACCTGAAGCAGGACCCGGGCGGCGTGGCGGACATCGATTTCCTGGCGCAGTACTGGGTGCTGCGCTGGGCCGGCCGGTATCCGCCGCTGGCGCTGTTCTCCGACACGATCCGCCAGCTGGAGTCGGTAGACAGTGCGGCGCTCGTGGACCACGGCGACATCGATACGCTGGTGGATGCCTACCGGAAGTACCGCCACTTGAACCACCGACTCGCGCTGGAGGGCGGCAAGCCGGTGGTGGAGGCCGCCCCTTGGGCAGCTACCCGGGCCGCCGTGGAGGCCATCTGGAACGCCGCGTTCCGCGAGATGCCGCCGGCATCCTCGCCCTGACCCACCGCGAGCGCACGGGTCGACCGGTATAATCCCCGGCGCGCGGCCCGGCCGCGGACCATTCCAGCTCCTGCCAGTCCAGCGAAGGGCCTATCGTGACCGATACCACCGCCAACCAGCTCCAGGCCAATGCCCAGCAGCAGTACACCGTGAAGCGTGCGGACTTGCCGCTGTCCTGCCCCACGGCAGCGATGGCGTTGTGGAACTCGCACCCGCGCGTCTACCTGCCCGTGGAAAAGACCGGGCAAGCGAAGTGCCCCTACTGCGGTGCCGAGTACACCCTGGTCGACTGACCTGGTCGCTGCCGGCGCCCGGCGGTCCGCCGCCGCGGAGGCGGTCGGTCCTCAGCGATAGGGCTGGTAGCTTTTTTCCTCGACGATCCGCGAGCCGAGCGCGAGATTGATGCGCTTCTTCAGCGCCGCACGTTCGTCATTCTCCACGTAGACGCTGCGCGCCAGCGCGATGAATTCGGCGCCGAAGCGCTGCGCACGCTCCTCGTCGCGGATGCGGTCCTCGATGTCCCACAGGCGCGTGTTGACGTCCTGCAGGGCGCGCTCCTCGGCCTCCACTTGCGTGATCGGCAGGCCGCATTCGAGCCACACGCGCTCCAGCGCCTCGAGTTCCACCTTCACGTTCGCGAGTTTCTGCGCGTCGGTGATGCGTGCGGCCTTGATGCGCAGGATGGTGATCTTGTCGATCAGTTCACCCGGCGAGATGGGAACGAGGATGTCGGTGCTCATGGGGGCTTCCTGGCGGTTTCCTGCCATTGTAGCGCCGCCCGCGATGCCTCAGCGCCTCGCCAGCAGGCGATCGAGCAGGTCGGTGACCTCCTCGACGGTGATGAGGTCCATCACCCCGGGAACCTCGATCTTCGTGGTCCACGGGAGGGTCTCCGGCGTCGCATGGCGGAAGCGTGCCGCGGCATCCGCGTAGCGGTTGGCGCACCACTCCCGGGAGAGGTAAGGCCCGCTGCGCTGCGGGTTGGTGGCCGCGTAGAGCCCCAGCACCGGCGTGCCTACCATGGTGGCCATGTGCGCCGGGCCGCTGTCCGGGGTGAGCAAGACGCAAGCGCGGTCGAGGAGCGCCAGCAATTGCGGCAAGGTGTCCCGGCCGACCTGGTTCAGCACCGGTACCTGCGCCTTGGCAGCGATGTCGGCCGCCATGCTGTGTTCGAGGTCGCTCGGACCGCCGCAGACAATCACTTTCAGCCCGTGCACGCGTACCGCATGCTCCGCCACGGCGGCGTAGCGTTCCGCACGCCAGTTGCGCAAGCCGTGGCTGGAACAGGGACTGATCACCATGGCCCGCGTGCCGGCCGGCACGAGCGCGTCCGCATAGGCCAGCGCATCGGGCGGCAGCGGCAGGTTCCATTGCAGGCGATGCTCGGTGATCCCGAGTGCGGTGGCGAAGTTGATCAGGCTGTCGAGCACGTGGACACGACCCAGGGGGGCGGTGCGGTGCGTGGTGAACCAGGCCTGGCCTTCGCGGGCACGGGCATGATCGAAACCGAGCTTCACGGGCGCACGGACCGCCTGCGCCAGCAGGCTGGCACGGAAAGCGACCTGCAGATGCAGCAACAGGTCGAAGGTGCGGGCCGCCAATTCGCGCCGCGCGGCGAGCAGTCCCCGCAGGCCGGCGCGCTTGTCGAAGGTGATAAAGTCCACCTCGGGCAGCAGGGGGCGCATCAGCTTCGCCTCCAGTTTCCCGATGACCCAGGTAAAGCGGGCTTCCGGCCAGGCTGCCTGCAGGGTGCGCAGCAGTGGCACCACATGGCAGGTGTCGCCGATGGCGGAGACACGCAGCAGACAAACCTCGCGCGGCGGGGAATCCAGGAGTGGCATGAGCCTGTTGCGGTCTCAGGAGTCGGAGGGGGCGATGCTATACGACCCCCGTCGCGTGCACCAACCGGACGGCGGACTGTTCGACACGGCCCGCTGGCGCGCGGCCGGTGCGCTCACTCCCACCGACCGGGGTCGCGGGGGCTCTTGGTTCCTGCGGCCCGCCGTGCTCGGGGTGGCGGCCACAACGGATGAATGGGTACTGCGGCACTACAAGCGGGGCGGCTGGGTGGCCCGCTGGAACCCCGACCGCTACCTGTGGTGGAGCGAGGAGACGACGCGACCGTTTCGCGAACTGCGCATGACTGCCGCGATGCATGCGGCCGGACTACCGGTCCCGGCGCCCGTCGCCGCGCGTTACCAGCGCGTGGGCCTGCACTATCGCGCCGATCTGGTAACGGTGCGGATTCCCGGCGTGAGAACCCTCTCGGCGGCGCTGGCCGACTGGCCCTTGTCCGTGTGGACCGCCGTCGGTCAGGTACTGCGTCGCCTGCACACCGCCGGAGCGTGGCACGCCGACTTGAATGCCCACAACATCGTGGTGGCACTGCCGGAGGACGCCGCGCCGCAGGTCCATGTGATCGACTGGGATCGTGGTTGCGTTCTTAGTGGTGGTCCTCAGCGTGGGATTCACAATCCTTGGAACTGGGAATCGGAGTATGAACCAACAGCGGAAGCTCCGTGCATATTATGGCCAGTTGACAACTTGGTGAACCAGGCATCGACCAAA
>JBJTPC010000489.1:0-2931 GCA_046074905.1 Gammaproteobacteria bacterium | reverse complement strand
TGGCGTGCTGCTCACCACCTTCCTCACCTTGCTGGTCATTCCGGTGGTGTACGACGCAATGGACCGTCAACCGGACGCGGGGACCTGACCTGTATGTGGCACACCCGGGTCGCTCTCGCCCGCCCTGTCACCACCTGGATGGCCTTCGCGGCCTTGGCGGTGGTGGGTCTGGTCGGCGGCAGGCAACTGCCCCTCGAGGAACTTCCGGACATCACCTTTCCCGGCGTGTTCATCAGCGTGCCCTATCCCGGTTCCACGCCTGAGGAAGTGGAACGCCTCGTGACTCGTCCCATCGAGGAAGCCATAGCCACCCTCCCGGGTATCGAGGAAATCCGCTCGACGTCGACGGCGGATCGCGCCGACGTCCAGGTCTTCATGGGCTGGGGCGGCGATGTCGATGCGCGGGCGTTCGAGGTCCGCACGCGGCTGGACGCCATCCGTCCCACCCTGCCGGCCGGTGCAGAACGCATGATCATCGGCTCGGGTTCCACGGCCGACCAACCCGTGTTGACCATCCGCCTGTCGGCGGATGACGACCTGTCCGACCAGTACCATGCGCTGGAACGTTACCTGAAGAAACCGCTGGAGCGGGTCTCCGGTGTGGCACGGGTCGACCTCGCGGGGGTCGAACCGCTGGAAGTCCGCATCCTCGTCGATGCCGACCGGGCCGCCGCCCACGGTGTGTCCCTGCCCGCCCTGCGCAACCTGCTGCAGCAGAGCAACTTCTCGGTATCGGCCGGGGAAATCATGGAAGGTGGACAGCGTTTCAGCGTACGTCCCGTCGGTGAATTCACCCAGCTTGCGGACGTCCGCAACCTCGTGGTCAAAGGCAATGTGCGCCTCGCCGACGTCGCCGAAGTCACGCTCGCGCCACCGAAGCGCACCATCGGCCGCCGGATCGATGGTCGGCCGGCAATCGGCGTCGATGTCTTCAAGACCACGGATGCCAACGTCATCGAGGTGGCGGAGGATGTCCTTGCCGCCGTCGAGGACATGCGGAGCCTGCCCCAGTTGAGCGGCGTGCGCTTCCTCGTCGTCGGCAACCAGGCCGAGTCCATTCTCGATTCGCTGGCCGAACTGCGCTTCGCGGGTCTGGTCGGTGCCGGGCTCGCCTTGCTGGTATTGCTGGTGTTCCTGCGCGACCTGCCGACGACCTTGCTGGTGAGTCTGGCCGTCCCCGCCTCGATCACCGTGACGCTCGGGGCGATGTATTTCTCGGGCCTGACCCTGAACGTGCTGACGATGATGGGCATGATGCTCGCGGTAGGCATGCTGGTCGACAATGCCGTGGTGGTCACCGAAAGCGTTTTCAGGCATCGCCTGCTGGATCCACATAACCCCCAGGCGGCCACCTTGCGCGGCGTCCGCGAGGTCGGCGTCGCGACCCTGGCCGGCACCTTCGCCACCATCGTCGTCTTCGTGCCGGTCCTGTTCGGCGAGAACAACCAGATCAGCATTTTCCTCAAGCATGTGTCCATCCCCATCGTGGTGGCGATGGTGACTTCGCTGCTGATCGCGCAGACCTTGATCCCGATGGTGGCCTCGCGACTGCGGGCGCCCGCGGAAAGTGCGGCGACCGGCTGGATGCGGCGGCTGCAGGATCGCTACGAGTCGGCGTTGCGCGCAGTGCTGGCACGACCGGGGCAAACCGCTGCCGCGGTGGTGGCGGTGATGCTCTCCCCGGTGCCGCTGTTCGCGCTGGGCTGGGTCAAGGTCGATCCCGCACCGCAGGAAGGCAGTCGGCAGCTCTACCTGAGCTACCACCTCGAGGGCACCCACCCCTACGAGCAGGTAGAGGCAGCAGTCAACCGCGTGGAATCCTACCTGCTGGCCAATCGTGAGCGTTTCGATCTCGACAGCCTGTACTCGCGCTGGTCTGCCGACGAGGCGATGAGCACCCTGTACCTGCGCCCCAAGGAAGCGGCGACCCGCGATACCGCCGCAGTGATGCAGGAAATCACCCGGGATCTGCCGGAGATTCCCATCGGTCGACCGGGTTTCAACTTCGACAGTGGTCCGGCCTCCGGCTTCAGCCTGCAGTTGTCGGGCGAGTCGACGGAGCGGCTCGCTCCCTTGGCAGAGGCCGTTGTCATGCGTCTGCGGCAGGTGCCCGGACTGGAACTGGTTCGCAGTGAATCCCGCGGTGGCGACCGGGAGTTGCGGGTGGTGATCGATCGCGACCGGGCCGCCGCCGCAGGCCTGACGACCGGTGCTGCGGCACAGGCCATCGCTGCGGCGATGCGCGGGGAGCGACTCCGGGAATTGCGCACCGGTGATCGCGAACTGACCATGCGACTGGCGTTCCGTGCGGATGACCAGCAGACCGAGGAGGACCTCGGGCGCCTGGCCTTGCCGACAGCCACCGGCACGATTCCCTTGTCGGCCATCGCCACGTTCAGCCTCCAGACCGGCGATCGCGTCGTCTCGCGACTGAACCGCCTCACGTCCATCGTGATCACCGCGAATCTGGCGCCTGGCGTCACGATGGAAGAAGCCCGGCGTCGCGTCACGCCCGTCATGGACACTTTCCCGATGCCCCCGGGCTACAGCTGGAAACTCGGGCGCGGCTTCGAGGAGAACGACCGGACGCTGTCGGGAATGGCCATCAATATCACCCTGGCCATCCTGATGATCTACCTGGTCATGGCCGCCTTGTTCGAGAGCGCCCTGCTGCCGCTGTCGATCGTCACCTCGATAGCGTTCGCTTTCGTGGGCGTGTGCTGGTGCCTTGCGCTCACCAATACGCCGCTGACTCTCATGGCGATGATTGGCGTGATGATCCTGGTCGGTGTGGTGGTCAACATCGGCATCGTGCTCGTGGCGCACATCGGGCAGTTGCGCAGCGAGGGCATGGAGCGATCCGCCGCCATCCTGCAGGCGGGTCGTGACCGGCTGCGCCCGATCCTGATGACCACCCTCTGCACCCTGCTG
>JBJTPC010000488.1:0-4054 GCA_046074905.1 Gammaproteobacteria bacterium | reverse complement strand
TGTACAACCTGCACGTCGACCGCAGCTTCCGCATGGGGATGATGTGGTTCATCTTCTCCGAGGTGATGTTCTTCGCAGCGTTCTTCGGGGCGCTGTTCTACGCCCGCCAACTCAGCGTGCCCTGGCTCGCCGGTGAAGGCGTCAAGGGCGCCGTCGGCCAGTTGTTCCTGTTCCAGGACTACGTCGGCGGTTGGCCGACCAACGGTCCGGAGGCGCTGGGCCCCCGCGAGGATGGCAGCTACGGGATCATCCCCGCTTTCGGCCTCCCGGCCGTCAATACGCTGCTGCTGCTGACCTCCGGCGTCACGCTCACGATCGCCCACCATGCGCTGCAGGCAGGCAAGCGCGGCGTGCTCAAGGTGTTCCTGGCCCTGACGTTCATCCTCGGCTTCATCTTCCTCGGCCTGCAGGCGGAGGAGTACCACCACGCCTATACCGACCTCGGCCTGCAGCTCTCCACCGGCGTCTACGGCAGCACCTTCTTCATGCTGACGGGCTTCCACGGCTTCCACGTGCTGCTCGGCGCCCTGATGCTCACGGTCATCTGGTTCCGCGTACTCAAGGGTCACTTCACCCCCGAGCGCCACTTCGCGTTCGAGGCGGTGGCCTGGTACTGGCACTTCGTCGACGTGGTGTGGCTGGGACTGTTCGTCTTCGTCTACTGGTTCTGACGCAGGCGACGGCGGCGGGTGCCCCGGGGCGCCCGCCTTCCGGGTCCGGACCACCGGACCTGGCAAAAAGGGCCGCATCAGCGGCCCTTTTTCACTCCCCCGCTTCGCGGTGAATCCGGATCAGCGTGGCGCGAACTGGTGGGGCTGGATCCACCCGAGGCCCCAGGCGAGGAACAGCAGCGCGAAGAGTGCGACCGACAAACCGATGCGCCAGGTAAGCGATCTCGCCATGCGGCGGCTGTCGCGGAGCGGATCGCGGTGGGTACGGCTCAGCGAAAACAGGGCGGCACCGAGGTTGTAGACGATGGCCAGCAGCATCAGCACGACCACCAGACGGAACCCTTCCACGTCAACCTCCGGGCGATTGCCCCTCCACCCAAGCGGGGACCCAGTATAGTGCGCACCCTCTTCCGCCACCGGTCTTTCCGCCCCGGGCTCGTGCCGACGCTGGCGATGCTGCCCCTGCTGGCGCTGCTGCTGTGGCTCGGTTTCTGGCAATGGGGACGGGCTGCGGAAAAGCAGGCCCTGCTCGATGGGTGGGCGGACCGGACGGCAGCCCAGCCGGTCGCCTTGCCCCCGCCTGCGGACGCTGACCAGCGGTACCTCCGGGTGACCGCCGCCGGCCATTACCTGACCGGGCGCCAGATCCTGCTCGACAACCAGACTCGGGCCGGTCGGGCCGGCTACCGCGTTCTCACGCCGTTCCGCACTGCCGACGGCACGGTGGTCATGGTGGACCGTGGCTGGGTGCCGCTGCCGGGAAATGCCCGGGAGCAGCTCCCCGACGTGACGGTGGCGCCGAGTCCCCGGGTGGTGGTGGGGCGCCTCGAAGGCTTCCGCCGCGCCGGGCTTGACGCCCCGGTGCAGCCGCTCGTGCCTGTCCCGGACGGACAACCGCGCGTGATGAATTATCCTGATGCTGCGTCGGTGGCAGCAGCGGTCGGCGCGCCGGTGTACCCTGCCGTTCTCCGGCTCGATCCCGGCGCCCCGGAGGGGTTCCTGCTGGACGAGGGGCCGGCCATCGAGTTCGGTCCGGAACGACATCGCGGCTACGCCGTCCAATGGTGGGCGCTGGCCCTGACCCTGGTCCTGCTGTGGGGCTGGACCGCCTGGAAACCGGCGGCCGCCGCCGGCTGAGCCTTCGACGAGGAACCGATTGCCGATGACCACCGCTTCCCCCATCGATTCCGCCGCCCAGGCGCGTTCGCGTCGTACGCTGGTGCTGCTGGCCTGCCTGTTTTTCGTGCCGCTACTCGTGGCGACGTTGCTGTACAAGACCGGTTTCGGCCCGCAGGGCCGCGTCAACCATGGCGAGTTGGTGGATCCGGCCCGCCCCCTGCCGGCAGGCGTGCTCGTGCCGGGGAAATGGAACCTCCTGCTCGTGGCGGCGTCCTGCGATGCGACCTGCGGCGAGACCTTGTACCGGACCCGTCAGGTCCGGCTGCTGCTGAAGGGTGACGCCGAACGCGTGGTGCGCATCCTGCTCACCGGCGACGCCACCGCCCCGTTGCCGGCGTCGGCGCGGGATGCCGGCAACGGCCTGCGTACTGCCTCCCTGTCGGGTGCCGACGGTGCGCAACTGGACGCAGCGCTGAAGGCAGCCGCCGGTAACCCGGGGCTGCGACTCTATCTCGTCGATCCGCTCGGTAACCTCGTGCTCCACTACCCCCCGGGTTTCGATAACGCGGGACTCCTCAAGGACCTGAAAAAGCTCCTTGGCCTTTCCTCCATCGGTTGAAGCGATGCATCACCCCCACCCGACCTCGACCGCCGGTGACGCCGGCCTGATCTGGTTCCGGCGCGCCGCCCGTCTCGGGGCGCTGTTCGCGCTCATCGTCATCGTGGTGGGCGCCTGGGTTCGCCTGACCGATGCGGGGCTCGGCTGCCCGGACTGGCCGGGCTGCTACGGCGAGCTCCATCCTGCGCAAGTCGAGGACATCGACGCGATCAACGCCGCCATGCCGCACAAGCCCTTCGACTACCAGAAGGCGCTGAACGAGATGGTGCACCGTTACATTGCCACCGGCCTTGGCCTGGTGATCATCGGCCTTGCGGTCTTCAGCTGGCGGAACCGCCGTCACCCCGACCAGCCCCGCATCCTGCCATGGGTACTGCTGGCCATCGTGCTCGCCCAGGGCGCCTTCGGTGCCCTCACGGTGCTGTGGAAGGTGAAACCCGTCATCGTCACGATCCACCTCTTCGGCGGGCTGCTCACCCTCTCGCTGCTGTGGTGGCTGTCCCTCGCACCGGAGCGTCGCGAGGCCAAGGCCGCGGAGCGCTCGGTCCGGCGCTGGTGGGTCGCCGGTTTCGCGGCGCTGCTGGTGCAGATCTTTCTGGGCGGCTGGACCTCCACCAACTACGCTGCCGTCGCCTGCCCGGATTTTCCGACCTGCCAGGGCGGCTGGTGGCCGGAAAAGGATTACCGCGAGGCCTTCGTCCTGTGGCGCGGGCTCGGGGTGGACTATGAGGGTGGGGTGCTGGATGCCGCGGCCCGCACCGCCATCCACTACACGCATCGCGTGGGTGCCGTGGTGGTCGCGCTGTTGCTCGGTTGGCTGGCACTCCTGGCCTGGCGCCGCGCACAGTCGCGGGCCGTGCGCATCGCCGCCACGGCAATGGTCGGCGCGCTCGTGCTGCAATGGCTGATCGGCGCCAATCTCATCCTGCAGGGCTTCCCGCTCTGGCTGGGCACGGCCCATAACGGGGGTGCCGCGGTGCTGCTCCTGGCGATGGTCACGCTCGCCCGCCGGCTGTGGCCGGACGCCCGGGGTCCGGCATGAGTGGAGGGACGGTCGATGCCGCACCGCGTCGCCCGGTGTGGCTGGAGTTCCTCGAGCTGACCAAGCCGCGAGTGGTGATGCTCATCGCCTTCACGGCGGTGGTCGGCATGTTCCTCGCCGTCCCGGGGATGGTGCCCTGGCAGCCCCTCGTGTTCGGCACCTTGGGTATCTGGCTTGCGGCGGCCTCGGCAGCGGCCATCAACCACGTGATCGACGCCAACATCGATGCGGACATGGGGCGTACCATGAATCGCCCCTTGCCGACCGGTTCGCTGACGGCGCGTGCCGCGCTGGTCTTCGCCGGCGCCATCGGCATCCTGTCGATGGTGCTCCTCGTCCTGCTGGTGAATACGCTCACCGCCGTGCTCACCTTCTGCTCGCTCATCGGCTACGCCATCATCTACACGGTGTGGCTGAAACGGGCCACGCCGCAGAACATCGTGATTGGCGGGCTGGCCGGCGCGGCGCCCCCGTTGCTTGGGTGGACCGCGGTCACCGGCGAGGTACATGCCAACGCGCTGCTGCTGGTGCTGATCATCTTCGTCTGGACGCCACCCCATTTCTGGGCGCTGGCCATCGCCCGTCGTGACGACTACGCGAAGG
>JBJTPC010000487.1:0-3847 GCA_046074905.1 Gammaproteobacteria bacterium | reverse complement strand
AGCTCGATGTGCAACTGGCGGATGCCTACGCCGGCGCAGCCCGCGGTGCCTGGCAGGCGGCCGGACTCGGCGCCGAAGACATCTCCGCGATCGGCTGCCACGGCCAGACGATCTGGCACGCGCCGGCCGGTCCGCATCCCTTCACCTGGCAATTGGGCGATGCCCATCGCTTGGCCGAGCTCACGGGTGTCACCGTGGTGGCGGACTTCCGCCGCCGGGACGTGGCCGCCGGAGGCCAGGGGGCCCCACTGGTGCCCGCTTTTCATGCCGACGTGTTCCGCACTCCGGATGAAGACCGCCTGCTGCTCAACCTCGGCGGCATCGCCAATGTCACCTGGCTGCCGGCTGCGGGCGAAGTACTGGGCTTCGACACCGGGCCGGCCAACGGACTGCTGGACGCCTGGTGCCAGGAAGTGCGCGGCGAGGTCTACGACGCCGACGGGGCGTGGGCAGCGTCAGGCACGGTCCATGCCCCCCTGCTCGAGCGACTGCTGGACGAGCCCTGGCTGCAGCAACCGCCGCCCCGCAGCACCGGGCGCGAACTGTTCAATCTCGCCTGGCTGCGCCGACGCGGCGGTGACTTGCTCGGCACGCTGGCGCCGGCGGATGTCCAGGCCACCCTCGCGGAGTTCACCGCGCAGTCCGTCGCTGCAGCGCTGCGCTTTCTGCCGGCCGTCCCGGCCCGCGTGCTGGTCTGCGGCGGCGGCACCTACAACCACGACCTGCAACGCCGCCTCGACGCAGCCTTGCAACTGCGCGCCACGGCAGCCGGTGCGGTGACACCCGCGCCGGACGGCGCGGCATGCTTGCGACGCATCTTGCTGGAAAACACCGGCGATCATGGCCTCGACCCGATGCAGGTCGAGGCGGCCGCCTTCGCGTGGCTGGCCTGGCGGACCTTGAACGGCCTGCCCGGCAACCTGCCGGCCGTGACGGGCGCCCGGGGCGAGCGGGTTTTGGGCTGCGTGATTCCCGCCTGAAGAGCGGCGGCGAACCCCATGTCATGTTCCCGTCATGTCACGGGTTTGAAATGCCACGATGGTTGATGCCGTCCCGACCGCGCTCGATGATCCATCCCTGTACCTGAACCGGGAGCTGGCCTTTCTGGCCTTCGACCAGCGCGTGCTGGAACTCGCCCGCGATCCGACGGTGCCGCTTCTGGAGCGGGTACGCTTCCTGTCCATCTCCTGCGCAAATCTCGACGAGTTTCACGAGATTCGCGTGGCAGGTCTGCGCCAGCGGATCGAGGCCTCCCCGGGTGATGCGTCGTTGCCCGCCCAGCTGAATGCAATCCGCGAGGCCACCCATGAACTGATGGACGCGCAGTACCATGTACTGGCGCAGGAAGTCTTTCCGGCGCTGGCCGACGCGGGCCTGCGACTCCTGCGCCCGGAGGACCTGACCGCAGAGTGTCTCGCCGAACTCGGCACCTACTTCACGCAAGAGGTCGAGCCGGTCCTCAGTCCCCTCGCGCTCGACCCGGCGCGTCCGTTTCCGCGCATCCAGAACAAGTCGCTGAACTTCGTGGTACGGCTGAACGGCACGGACGGGTTCGGTCGCGATACCCATCTGGCGGTGGTACAGGTACCCCGCTCGTTGCCACGGGTCATCCACGCGCCGCAGGGCGCCTTCATCCTCTTGTCCACGGTAGTGCAGGTCTTCGTCGACCGCTTGTTCCCGGGGGTCGAGGTCGAGGGCTGCTGGCAGTTCCGCGTCACCCGCGACAGCGACCTGTTCGTCGACGAGGAAGAGGTCGAAGACCTGCGTCGGGCCGTCGAGGGAGAGTTGGCCCAGCGTCGTTACGGCGATGCGGTGCGACTGGAGGTCTCGCATGATTGCCCGGCGGACATCACCGAGTTGCTGCTCGGCCAGTTCGGCCTCTGGCCGGCAGACCTGCATCGTGTCCGGGGACCGGTGAACCTGAACCGCCTGATGGGGCTGGTCGACCTGGTCGACCGACCCGACCTCAAGTACCCGCCGTTCAATCCGGGCCTGCCGCCGCGGCTGCGTGGCGAGCAAACCGACCCTTTCGCGGCGATCCGCGAGAAGGACATCCTGGTCCACCATCCCTACCAGTCGTTCTCGAGCGTGGTGGACTTCATCACGGCCGCCGCGCGCGACCCCGAGGTGCTGGCCATCAAGCAAACGCTTTACCGGGCGGGTTCGGATTCCGCGGTGGTGCAGGCGCTGGTCGAGGCGGCACGCAACGGCAAGGACGTCACCGTCGTCATCGAACTCATGGCGCGATTCGACGAGGCGGCCAACCTGGCCCTGGCGTCGCTGCTCCAGGAAGCCGGCGCCCACGTGATGTACGGCGTGGTGGGATTCAAGACGCACGCCAAGCTGTTGATGGTGGTGCGCCGCGAAAGCGGTCGCCTGCGCCGCTATTGCCATCTCGGCACCGGCAATTACCACGCCCGCACGGCGCGGGCCTACACCGACTATGGCCTGTTCACCGACGACGATGCCATCGGCGCGGATGTCCATGCCCTGTTCCTGCAGTTGACCGGCCTGACGCGCGTTCCACCCCTGCAACGCTTGCTGCACAGTCCCTTCACCCTGCATGCCGCGCTGGTGGACAAGGTCCATCGCGAGGCCGAGCACGCCCGGCGGGGCTTGCCCGCCCGCATCGTCGCCAAGATGAATGCCCTGGTGGAACCACAACTCATCAGCGCGCTCTATGCCGCCTCCCGGGCCGGCGTGGAAATCGAACTGATCGTGCGTGGGGTCTGCGTGCTGCGCCCAGGCGTGCCGGGCGTCAGCGAGAGCATCCGCGTGCGTTCCGTACTCGGGCGGTTCCTCGAGCACTCCCGCGTCTGGTGGTTTGCCAACGGCAGCAAGCACGGGCCGGTCGCCGGCGGCGAACGCAAGGAAACGGTGCGCCGCGATGATCCTGCCGAACTGCTCCTCTCGAGCGCGGACTGGATGGACCGGAATTTCTTCCGGCGGGTGGAAGTCGCCGTGCCTGTACTGCGGCCAACCCACCGCGCGCGCATCCTGCGGGATCTCTCGGCCTATCTGGCGGACAACACGCATGCCTGGTTCATGCAGGCGGACGGCAGTTACGTTCGCGGCAAGCCCGCACCCGGGTCTGCGCCGTTCACTGCCCAGACCTTCCTGCTGACGCGCTACAGCGCGGAGACCTAGCGAACGCGCAAGCGGAAGGGCACGGCGGCCAGAAACGCCTGCTCCTGCTCGAGGTCGGCGGCGGTCAGGGGGTTGCGCTTCAGCCAACCACGCGGGAACGCCACCGTGAGCGAGGATTCGCCGGCATTGAGGCCGAGGCGCGGGACCGGGGTGCTTGAGCGGGAGCGCAGCAGCAGCGCTGCCAGTCGCAGCAACACCACCAGACGCAGCACGTTGCGGCGTTGCGCCGCAGGGAAGTCATCGAGGCGGGCCAGCGCCACCTTGCGGCGGTGGGAACCGACCAGGCAGGCCAGAACCAACTGTTCCTCGCGGGTGAATCCCGGCATGTCGGCATGCTCGAGGAGGTAGGCGCCGTGCTTGTGGTAGCCGGGATGGGCGATGTCGATGCCGATCTCGTGCAGCGCGCTTGCCCAGCGCAACCATTGGCCATGGACGATCACGTCGAGCTGCCAGCGCTCCGCCACCTTGCGCAGCAACCGGTCCGTCATCTGCGCAACCCGCTCACCCTGCCCAACATCGGCATTGAAGCGCGCTGCCATGGAGTGGACGGTACGCTCGCGGGCATCGCCATCCGACAGGCGGCCCAGCATGTCGTAGAGGGCGCCCTCGCGCAGCGCACCCTCGGCAACCCGCAAGCGTTGCAGGCCGAGCGCACGGAACACCGCGGCCAGCACCGCGAGACCACCGAGGAATACCGGCG
>JBJTPC010000486.1:0-3503 GCA_046074905.1 Gammaproteobacteria bacterium | reverse complement strand
TGAAGAATCTCGGTCAATCCTGGCTCGAGGGCGCGCGCTGGTTCTGGGACACGCTGGTCGATGCGGATCTCGCCAACAACACCGCCGGCTGGCAATGGACGGCCGGATGCGGCGCCGACGCCGCACCGTACTACCGGATCTTCAATCCGGTCCTGCAGACGGAGCGTTTCGATCCGCACCGCCGCTACCTGCGACGCTGGCTACCGGAAATCGCCGCCTTGCCGGACGAGTACATCCATCGCCCGTGGGAGGCGCCCCCGGCGGTCTGGAGGAATGCCGGCTTGACGCCCGGAAAGGAATACCCGCTGCCGGCCGTCGACTTCCGCGCCAGTCGGGATGCCGCCCTCGGTGCCTACGAGGCGGTGAAAGCGACGCAGCGCTGAACCGGCGGCCGGCACCCGGGCCGCGCCGGCAAAGGCTCGCGTCTAGCCCGCGTCCGCCGGCGCCGCGGCGCGCTGGAACAACTCGCCGGCCACCAGCCAGAGACCCGTGAACACCAGCGTGAACACCGGCAGCAAGGCCCAGCCCAGGGCTGCGGCAACGACGGCGACCGCCACTTGCAGGACGGCCATGGCTCGCAGGACCCGGGAAAGGCCGCGCGCCTCGAAACGCGTTGCCGCCGCCCCCAGCAAGCCCAGCCGCAGCACGCCGTGGAACAACAGGTTGCGCGGATTTTCCTCGTTGCCGATGATGCCGACGGCCAGGTTCGCCCAGACCATCAGGAAACCGCCACCCAGGGTGATGGCTGCCGCAATCCGGTAACTCCAGTGCGCGGACAACCGCAATGCGAGTTCGATGCCGCCCCCCAGGACCGCGAGCATCAAGCCCCACACGATGAAGTCGAAGGCCGTCCAATGTCCCTGGCCGGTGGCCCGCATCAGCAGCCAAGGCATGATCAGGGCCGTCAGGACTCCGCCCCAGATCGCCAGGCGCCAGGCGGGCATGGCGGTTCGCGGATTCGCACTCATCAATCTCTCCGGGCCGGGTGGGGGTGGGCTGCAAACGATATCACGTTGCGCGGCGCACGATGCGGGGCGGGGCATCCCACGGCCCTGGCCAGGCCAGCGTGAAGGCCTCGATGTTGAGCGCATTGATCTCTTCCGGCGTGGGCATGCCGGAGACGCGCATCCAGGTGACCAGCGTGTGGCGCTCACCGGCGGTCACGGGCTGGACACCATGCAGGAAATGATGATCCGCAGGAAAGCAGACCAAGGTGCCGGCGGCCGGTCGCAGTGACAGGGACAGTGCGGGAAACACCAACTCGCCCCCCGTGAAGTCGTCCGTCAGGAAGTAGACCACCGAGAGGTCGCGGTCGAGCGACTTCTCCCAGAACTCGCGCTCGTCCTCGTCACGCAAGGGCGATTCCGCATCGACGTGAGGCACGTAATGCCCGCCGGTCCCGTAGCGCAACCATTGGAAGGCCTCCCAGTCACGGATACCCACGTCGAAGAAGGGCTCGATATGCCGTCTCACGTTGCGCTCGTGGCAACGGTCGAGGCCGGCACGAATCGGGACGGAGAGTTCGATTTCCTGCGTGTCGCGGACCTGACGGTCGAGCACCCAGGCCAACTCGTCCGCCGCCCCGTCGCCGTGACGGGACACCAGCGAGTCGCGCCGTTGCGCCGTCGCCGCGTACGCGGCGAATGCGGCCAACTCTTCGGCCTCGAGGGCGCCAGGCACCACCAACACGCTGTCCCGCAGGTCCATCGAGTCCTCCCGTGGATGGGAGGATACAATGCGGGTCGTGGATACCGCCCGTTTCCTTGACGACCTGCACGCCCTGCTGGGCCCCGCCGGCCTGCAGACCGATCCTGCGGATTTCGCCGGTGCGCTCGTCGACCACCTGGGAGTCTTCCGCGGTCAGGCGCTCGCGCTTGCCCGCCCGGCCTCGGTCGCGGAAGTGCAAGCCACCGTGCGAACCTGTGCGGACCATGACATCGCGGTGGTGCCCCAAGGGGGCAACACCAGCTACTGCGGCGGCGCCACTCCGCCGACCGATCGGCCCGCCCTGTTGCTGTCGCTGTCCCGCCTGAACCGCGTGCGGGCCGTGGATCCGGCCGGCTTCACGCTCACGGTGGATGCCGGCGTGACGCTGGGCCAGGCCCGCGAGGCCGCGGGGGCGGCACGCCGGCTGTTCCCGCTGTCGCTGGGGAGCGAAGGCACCTGCCAGATCGGCGGCAATCTCTCCACCAATGCCGGCGGCACCGCGGTACTGCGCTACGGGATGATGCGCGAACTGGTGCTGGGCCTCGAGGTGGTCCTGCCGGATGGTCGATTGCTCGACCAGCTCTCGGTGCTGCGCAAGGACAACACCGGATACGACGTCAAGCAATGGTTCCTCGGAGCCGAGGGTACGCTCGGTGTCATCACCGGTGCCTGCCTGAAGCTCTTCCCCGTGCCGCCGGCACAGGTCACCGGGCTGGTCGGCGTCGACGGACTTGCCGCTGCCGTCCGTCTGCTCGGCGAGGTCCGCGAGGCCTTCGGCGATGCCGTGACCGCCTTCGAGTACGTGCCCGCCATCGGCATCGAACTGTTCCGGCGCAACGTCGCGGCCCACGGATTCCCGCTCGAGGTGGTGCACCCGGGCCAGATCCTGCTGGAACTCGATGCGCAGGCGGATGACGGGACCCTGGAGACCCGCCTCGCCGAGTGGCTGCTGGCCCATCCGCTGGTTCGCGAGGCCACGCTGGCGCAAAGCGGCGCACAGCGGGAGGCGCTGTGGTTCCTGCGCGAGAACATCCCGGCGGCGCAGCGGGTCGAGGGCTATTCGCTGAAACACGATGTCTCGCTGCCCATCGACCGCCTCGCACTCTTCCATGAGGAAGCTGCAACCACCCTGGCCGCACGCTACCCCGACCTGCGACTGGTCGCGTACGGACATGTCGGTGACGGCAACCTGCACTTCAATCTCTCGCCCGCGGCCGGCCTGCCGCCGGACGTCGGTGCGCAGCGCCTGCAATCCGTCCGCGACGAGGTACGGCGCTACGTTCACGATCTCGTGGCGATGCATCGTGGCAGTTGCAGCGCGGAACACGGCATCGGTCAGGCCAAGGCCGGGGAACTGGCCCGCTACGAGGATGAAGTCGCCCTCGAGCTGATGAAGCGGATGAAGTCCGCGCTCGATCCGCGCGGTCTGATGAATCCCGGGAAACTCTTCGCCTGAACCGCTAGGGTGCGTCCCCGGCGTGGACCGCCCAAAGCTCGTGCCCATCGATGTACAGCCTGGCGATGGCCTCATGGGCCTCCAGCCGCCCCAAGCGCTCTGCCTGCAAGGTCTCGGCCGTGCTGCCCATCGACAGCAACCACTCCGCCAGTGACGATTCGCCGAGTTCATGGGCACGTTGCGCACGACGCAGATGCTGCCGTGCCGACTCGGCGGCCGGCTGCAACGCATGCCACGCGGCGAAAGTACCGCGGACGCGGGCAACATCCGCAGCCGCCGTTTCCTCGAGCGCACGCCGGGTGGCCTCGAGACGGGAGGCGGCGGCCCTGGCTTCGGCGCG
>JBJTPC010000485.1:0-2007 GCA_046074905.1 Gammaproteobacteria bacterium | reverse complement strand
CCGCACGTCTCCGAGAAGAGCGCGCGTGCTGCGGCCTCCAACCAGTACGTGTTCAAGGTCCTTCCCGATGCCACCAAGCCGGAAATCAAGGCTGCGGTGGAATTCATGTTCAACGTCAAGGTGGCGTCCGTGAACGTGGTCAACCAGACGGGCAAGGAGAAGCGCTTCGGTCGCTTCGCCGGCCGTCGCAGTGACACCAAGAAGGCGTACGTCAGCCTGGCCGCCGGGCAGACGATCGACTTCGGCGGCGCCGAGCAGGCCTGAGGCAGCATCCCATGGCACTCATCAAGATGAAGCCCACGTCCCCCGGCACGCGATTCGTCGTGAAGCCGGACCGCTCCCACCTGTACAAGGGGAGCTCGCTGCCGTCGCTGACGGTCAGCCAGAATTCGACGGGCGCCCGCAACTCCAGCGGTCGCCTGACGACGCGCCACAAGGGCGGCGGGCACAAGCACAAGTACCGCATCATCGACTTCAAGCGCGACAAGGACGGCATCGCCGCCACGGTCGAGCGCGTGGAGTACGACCCGAACCGCACCGCGCACATCGCGCTGCTGCTGTACCGTGACGGCGAGCGTCGCTACATCCTCGCGCCGCGTGGCGTGAAGCCGGGCGACGAGCTGTCCTCGGGCGCCGAGGCGCCGATCAAGGCCGGCAACGCCATGACGCTCCGCCATATCCCGGTGGGCAGCACGGTGCACAACATCGAGCTGAAGCCCGGCAAGGGCGGCCAGCTGGCACGCTCGGCAGGTGCTTCGGCCCAGCTCGCGGCTCGCGAGGGTGGTACCGCGCTGCTCCGCCTGAAGTCCGGCGAGATTCGCCGCGTGCACATCGACTGCCGCGCCACGATCGGCGAAGTCGGCAACGACGAGCACAACCTCCGCCAGTACGGCAAGGCCGGCGCCAAGCGCTGGAAGGGCATTCGCCCGACCGTCCGTGGCGTGGTCATGAACCCGGTCGACCACCCGCACGGTGGTGGCGAGGGCAAGTCCGGCCAGGGCAACCCGCACCCGGTGTCCCCGTGGGGCTGGCAGACGAAGGGCAAGAAGACGCGCAGCAACAAGCGCACGGATTCGGCCATCGTCCAGCGGCGCAAGAAGTAAGAGGAACCGACAGTGCCCCGTTCGCTCAAGAAGGGTCCCTTCGTGGACCACCACCTGGCCAAGAAGGTCCAGACGGCCTCGGAGAAGAACGACCGCCGCCCGATCAAGACCTGGTCGCGCCGCTCCGTCGTCCTGCCCGAGATGGTCGGCCTGACGATTGCCGTGCACAACGGCCGTCAGCACCTGCCGGTGCTCGTCTCCGAGAACATGGTCGGCCACAAGCTCGGCGAGTTCGCCCCCACGCGCACCTTCAAGTCGCATGGCGGGGACAAGAAGGGTTCGGTGTAAGCGTCATGCAAGTCAAGGCAAAGCTCAGCAACGCGCGCATCTCGCCGCAGAAGTGCCGGCTCGTGGCGGACATGGTCCGCGGCAAGCCGGTCGGCCAGGCGCTCAACATCCTCAAGTTCAGCCCCAAGAAGGGCGCCGCCCTGATCCACAAGGTGCTGTCGTCGGCCATTGCCAACGCCGAGCACAACAACGGGGCGGACATCGACGAGCTGTCGGTGTCGGCGATCGACATCGGCGAGGCGCCGGTGCTGAAGCGGTTCCATGCCCGCGCCAAGGGCCGCGGCAACCGCATCACCAAGCGCAACAGCCACATCATGGTCACCGTTGCCGACAAGGCACGGTAAGGACGCAAGGCAGCAACGATGGGACAGAAAGTCAATCCGGTCGGCATCCGCCTCGGCATCACCCGCGAGTGGTCCTCGCGCTGGTATGCCGGCACGAAGAGCTTCGCGTCGAACGTCTACGCGGACTTCCTGGTGCGAGACTTCCTCAAGCGCAAGCTGGTGGAGGCCTCGGTCAGCCGCATCAACATCGAGCGCGCCGCCCGCCGCGCCAACATCACGATCCTCACCGCCCGCCCGGGCATGGTGATCGGCAAGAAGGGCGAGGACATCGA
>JBJTPC010000484.1:0-4697 GCA_046074905.1 Gammaproteobacteria bacterium | reverse complement strand
CCCGCACGCAGGCCGTTGACGTGCGTCCCGCCTTCCGCCGTGGGGATGAGGTTGACGTAACTCTCGCCGATGCCGGGTTTACCGTCGGGCACCCAGGCCACGGCCCAGTCGTCGACTTCGCTGCCACCCTTCATCGAGCCGGAGAACGGCTCTTCCGGCAGGAACGCGCGCTGCCCGAGCTGGTCGGCGAGGTAACCGCCCCGGCCACCGGCGTAGAACCACTCCTCGCGCTCGTTGAGCGGCTCGTTGAACAGCTTGACGCGCAGTCCCGGGCACAGCACCGCCTTGGCCCGCAGCACGTGGCGCAAGCGGGACACGGACACCTTGTCGCTGTCGAAGTAGCTGCCGTCCGGCCAGAAGCGCACGCTGGTCCCGGAGACACCGCGCGGTGCCTTGCCGACGACCCGCAGCTTCTCGTCGAGGTGTCCATCCCTGAAGGTGATGAGGAACTCCTCGCCTCCCCGCTTGACGCGGCACTCGAGACGCTTCGAGAGGGCATTGACGACCGACACGCCCACCCCGTGCAGGCCGCCCGAGAACTCGTAGTTCTTGCCGCTGAACTTGCCGCCCGCATGCAGCCGGGACAGGATCAATTCGACGCCGGGCAGCTTCTCGACCGGATGGAGGTCGACGGGCATGCCGCGGCCGTCGTCGATCACCTCGATGGATTGGTCCGCGTGGAGGATGACCTCCAGCGTCCTCGCATGTCCGCCGAGCGCCTCGTCCACGGAGTTGTCGACCACCTCGTGCACGAGGTGGTTGGGGCGGCTGGTATCGGTGTACATGCCCGGCCGGCGGCGGACCGGGTCGAGGCCCGACAGGACCTCGATGTCGGCAGCGTTGTAACTCAAGGGATGGCGACTCCTCTGGGAGCGCGCATTCTACCTTGTAGCCGTCGGGCTCAGGCGGCGAGATCCACCGCCAGCGCCGCGCGCCGCTCCTCGCCCACCGTCACCTCGTGCGTGTACACGGGATGGTCGGTGCCGAAGGCGAGCGCCGCCCCGTCGCGCACCGCGGCCCGTGCCTCGGCCGGGATCTCGAAGCGCAGGAAGTGTACCGAGGAGGTCTTCTCCTCGTTCTCGCGCTCGAGGTCCTCGTCGGCGATGGCGTACACCGGCGCGAAACCGGCCACGCGCACGTAGCAACGATCCTCGATGCCCTTGAGGCGCTTCAACTCGGCGGCACGGATCACCGGGTCGGGGAACTCGATGAGCAGGGTCACCTTGAAGTTGGTGCCATCGGGAATCAGCGGGTTGTAGGCCTCGAGCTCGTCGACGATGCCCTCCGGCTCGAAGATCCGCTCGGTGCGGAGGATTTCCTGTACCTGGTACTGGATGGTGAGGCGGTCCTCGAACAGCCAGGTGAGGTGCGGCCCCACCGCGACATTGCGCAACTTCTTGTGGGCGATGACGCGGTCACGGAAGGCCTTGCGCTCGCGGGCGTAACGCTCCAGGGTCATCAGGTCGTCGGGCTTCAGGTGCATGGGAATCGATCCTCGGGTCGGAACGTGGGGCTCACAGGCCGTAGGCCATGCGCAGCAGCGTCAGGGGATGGGTGGGTGGCTTCGGGGCCTTCATGCCGTTCTCGATCTGGTGACCGGCCATCGGGCAGTCGCTCGAGTGGTAATCGGCCTTGCCCGCATCGACCTTCGAGAACACCGGCTTGCCGATCTTCATGGAGGTGGCGTGGAACTCCTCCTTCACCGCGTAGGTGCCGTTGTGGCCCGAGCAGCGCTCGATGACGTCGAGGGTGGTGTTGGGCACCAGCTTGAGCACGTCACGGGTCTTGAGGCCGATGTTCTGCACGCGCAGGTGGCAGGGAACGTGGTAGGAGACCTTGCCGAGTTCGCGGGGGAAATCGGTCTTGAGGAGCCCGGCCTTGTGGCGGACCATCAGGTACTCGAAGGGGTCGTACATCGCCGCCTTCACCTTGGCGACCTGCGGGTCGTCGGGGAACAGCAACGGCAGTTCCTGCTTGAACATCAGCACGCAGGACGGCACCGGCGCGACGATGTCGTAACCCTGGTCCACCAGGGCGGCGAGCTGCGGCACGTTGACCTGCATCAACTCCTCGACGGCCTTGAGGTCGCCGAGTTCCAGCTTGGGCATGCCGCAGCACTTTTCCTTCTGCGCCAGCGTGACCGGGATGCCGTTGTGCTCGAACACCTTGACCAGGTCGGTATCGATGTCGGGCTCGTTGCGATTGCAGTAGCAGGTGGCGAACAGCGCCACCTTGCCGGTGGTGCCCTCGGCGGGAACGGCAGTGAGCGCCGGCTTGTCGCGCTTCGCCTCCTGCTTGCGGAAAGTCCGGCTGTGGTACTCGGGGACCGGGGCGTTCTCATGCACGCCCAGCACCTGCTGCAGCACCTTGCGGCCCGCGCCGGAGCGGTTCACGGCATTGACCACCTCGGCCACGACCGGGATGCCGGCGAGATTGCCGACCGCGTCGGTGCTGCTCAGCACCTTGTCGCGCAGGCTGGTGCCGCCCTTGGCGTGCTTCACCGCCTTGGCGCGCAGCATCAGATGGGGGATATCGAGATTCCACGGGTGCGGCGGCACGTATGGGCACTTCGTCATGTAGCACATGTCGCAGAGGTAGCAGTGGTCCACGACCTGCCAGTAGACCTCCTTCGGCACCGTGTCGAGCTCGCCGCTCGGGGCCGCGTCGACCGCATCGAACAGCGTCGGGAAGGAGTTGCAGAGGCTGAAGCAGCGACGGCAGCCGTGGCAGATGTCGAACACCCGCTCCAGTTCGGCGAACAGCTTGCCCTCGTCGTAGAATTCGGGGTTCTTCCAGTCGACGGGATGGCGGGTGGGCGCCTCGAGGCTGCCCTCGCGTGATCCGAACTGTGTGCTGCTGCCGCTCATGCGAATCTCCTCGTTGGGACTCACGACAGACGACCCGCGCGGGCTTGCCTGCCGAAAAGCGAGGGGGCAGCCGCCGGCGCCATGGACGCCCGCCCTGCCCCCTTGCTGTGGGCCACCACGGCGCGCCACGCGCGCCGCGGTCGCCATGGCGCCTTACAGCGCGACCAGGGCCTTCTGGAAGCGGTTGGCGTGCGAGCGCTCGGCCTTGGCCAGCGTCTCGAACCAATCCGCGATCTCGTCGAAGCCCTCGTCGCGGGCCGTCTTCGCCATGCCCGGGTACATGTCGGTGTACTCGTGCGTCTCGCCGGCGATGGAGGCCTTCAGGTTGTCCGCGGTGCTGCCGATCGGCAGGCCCGTGGCCGGGTCACCAACGGCCTCGAGGTACTCGAGATGGCCGTGGGCGTGGCCCGTCTCACCCTCGGCGGTCGAACGGAACACCGTCGACACGTCGTTGTAGCCCTCGACGTCCGCCTTGTTTGCGAAGTAGAGGTAACGGCGGTTGGCCTGCGACTCGCCGGCGAAGGCGGCCTTCAGGTTCTCTTCGGTCTTGCTGCCCTTCAATTCCATGGTGGCTCCTGCTGTGTTTAGACCCAGTCCAGACTGGGACCCGGACAATACCGTCGTGCCGGGACCGGAGTCAACCGGTCAGCGAACTTTGCACAGGTTTTGACCAGTACGCAACCCAGCCAATCGCCCGCTACGGGATTACCCGACCCGGACACCTGCCGTACAATGACGCTCCCGGCGAGCCGCCGGTCCTGTCCGGGGAGCCGTCGATGCCCGCCAAACGCCCCACTGCCGCCGACCCTGCCACCAGCACCGCCAGCTTCGATTTCGAACAGGCCCTGGCCGATCTCGAGGCCCTGGTCGAGCGCCTGGAGCAGGGCGACCTGCCGCTCGAAGCCTCGCTGGCCGAGTTCCAGCGGGGCGTGGACCTCTCGCGCCGCTGCCAGGCCGCCCTGGCGGCGGCCGAACAGCGGGTGGAGATATTGCTGCAGCGCCCCGACGGTACCGAGGAGCGCGTTCCCCTGGATGACGGGGAAACCTGATGGGCGATCCAACCCGCGCGGCCTCGCCGGTCGCGGCGCCCGACCTCCATCCCGCGCTGCGCAGTGCCCAGGCCCGCATCGAGAACGTTCTCGAGCGCTGGCTGCCAGGTGCGGACGAGGCCCCGGCGGGATTGCATGCGGCGATGCGCTACAGCAGTCTCGATGGTGGCAAGCGGCTGCGCCCGGCGCTCGTCTACGCCGCCGGCCGCATGCTCGGGGCAACCCCCGAGCATCTGGATGTACCCGCCGCAGCCATCGAGCTCATCCACGTCTACTCGCTCATCCACGACGACCTGCCATCGATGGACAACGACGACCTGCGCCGCGGTCGTCCCACGTGCCACAAGGCCTTCGACGAACCGACGGCCCTGCTCGCCGGGGACGCGCTGCAGACGCTGGCCTTCGATTTCCTCGCCAACCGCGGTCCGGCTTCGCTCGGGGCATCGGCACGATTGGCGATGGTCGGCTGCCTGGCGCGGGCCGCTGGTGCGGCGGGCATGGCCGGCGGTCAGGCCATCGATCTGGCTGCGGTGGGCCGGCGCCTCGGCGCCGCCGAAGTCGAGCGCATGCACCGCCTGAAGACGGGTGCCCTGCTGGCCTGCGCCGTCGAGCTCGGCGGGCAGGCGGCGGACGGGCTCACGCCTGCCCAGGCGGCCCACCTGCGGACCTTCGGACAAAGCGATGTTAGTTTGAAAGGAATAGGAGATAAACGCCGCCAATGAGTATACAGCACTCTACCAATCCAAGTGCTGCCAAAAGGAAAATCTGGCTGCGTGAGATG
>JBJTPC010000483.1:0-4108 GCA_046074905.1 Gammaproteobacteria bacterium | reverse complement strand
ATTTGCCTGGGCCGCGCCGCTGATGGACGGCATCGAGGCCGGGGTGGCCTGGGTGGGGGAGTGGCTCGGCAGCCAGCTGCACGAGGGGCCGTTGCGCAGCCTGCTGGTGGATGGCGTGATCGCCGGTGCCGGTGGCGTGCTCGTCTTCCTGCCGCAGATCCTGATCCTGTTCGCCTTCATCCTCGTGCTCGAGGACTCGGGCTACCTGCCCCGGGCGGCCTTCCTGCTCGACCGCCTGATGGGCAGCGTGGGCCTTTCCGGGCGTGCCTTCATCCCGCTGCTGTCGTCCTTCGCCTGTGCCGTGCCGGGCATCATGGCGACCCGTACCATCCCCGATCCCCGGGACCGGCTCGTCACCATCCTCGTCGCGCCGCTGATGACCTGCTCGGCCCGCCTGCCCGTGTATGCCCTGCTGATCGGCGCATTCATCCCGCGCCGGCAGGTGCTGGGGATTTTCGAGTTGCAGGGGCTGGTGCTGTTTGCGCTCTATCTCGGTGGCGTGCTCGCGGCGCTCGGGGTCGCGTGGGTGATGCGGCGCTTCAGCCGCTCCGTCGGTCCGCAGCCACTGCTCATGGAAATGCCGGCCTACCACTGGCCGCATCTTCGCGGTCTGGTGCTCGGCCTGTGGCAGCGCGCCATGATCTTCATCACGCGGGTGGGCGGCATCCTGCTCGCGCTCAGCATCCTGCTGTGGTTCCTCAGCAGTTATCCGGCGCCGCCGCCGGGGGCCACGGGCGCACCGATCGAGTACAGCTGGGCGGGCAAGCTGGGGGCGGCGCTGGCCGTGATCTTCGCGCCCATCGGCTTCAACTGGCAGATCAGCATAGCGCTCGTGCCCGGACTCGCGGCACGCGAGGTGGTGGTCAGTGCACTCGGGACGGTGTACGCCCTCTCCGCGACCGCCGAGGACACCGGGGCGACGCTGGCACCCCTGATCGCTGCGCAGTGGGGTTTGCCGACCGCATTGTCGCTGCTGGTGTGGTTCGTGTTCGCACCGCAGTGCATCTCCACGCTGGCCGTGGTCAAACGCGAGACCAATGGCTGGCGCTGGGCGCTGGTCATGACGGGCTACCTGTTCGCGCTGGCCTACCTGGCTTCGTTCATCACTTTCCATCTCGCGCGGGCCTGGCTCGGATGAACGCGTCCCTGCTCGAGACGATGCTGGTGGCGGTTCTCGTGGGCGGCAGTCTCGTCTTCACGGTGTGGCGCCTGCTGCCGGTCGCCTGGCGCACCCGGTTGCAGGTCCGCCTCGGCTGGCGCGTTGGTACCGCGGCCTGCGGCTGCGATGCCTGCCCCGGCACGTCCTCCCGCGAATCCGGTCGATCCGCTTCATAACGATCTCCGCGCCACACCGCGAGCGGTGTTTCGTGCCGAACACGGCGCATATCCCCTGCTTCCTCCCTCGACTGACGTGATGCACTGAGCCCCTCGCCGGCACTGCCTCGTGACAGTGACGGTGCCTTAGGAACCGTCACTCGCCACAGGGAGGTGGCTCATGCAGGCCAGGCAGGGCTGGTGTCGCGCGTTCGCGGCGATGGGGATGGGGTTGTGGCTCGGCTGGTCCGGCCCTGGTCACGCGGGTCTGGAATCGGGCACGACGGCCAGCGAGGCCCGCGTGGCCCACGATGGCAGCGCGCATCTGCGCGTGCCACTGCGCCTCACGCCAGGACCGGGTGGGTTGGTGCCCCGCCTCGCGCTGGAGTGGGCGTCTTCGCGCCGCGACGGACTCGCCGGGCCCGGGTGGGATCTCCTCGGCCTGTCCGCCATCACCCGCTGTCCCCGGACGCTTGCGCAGGATGGGGGCGCCGCCGCCGTCAGCATGACGGGTGGCGAGACCGGCGATCGTTTCTGCCTCGAAGGCCGGCGCTTGCGGCGGGTCGCCGGACTGCACGGCGCCGCCGGCACGGTTTACCAGACGGAGACGGAATCATTCCTGCGCATCACCGCGCAAGGAGTGGCAGGGACGGGACCAGCGACCTTCAGTGTCGAGCAGCCCGATGGCACGGTCCTGACCTACGGCGGTACGCAGGACAGTCGCATCGAGGCGGCGGACGCGGCGACAGTGCGTGTCTGGGCCCTCTCCGAGCAGCGGGACCGGAACGGCAACACGCTGCGCATCCGCTATCTCGAAGACGGCGGTCCCGCCGGCATGAACGCGGATCGCATCGGTGACCAGTACGGCTATCGGCCGTCCGAAATCCTCTACGCCGTCGCGGGGAACGGCGAGCCAGCGCATCATGCCGTCCGCTTCAACTACGAGTCGCAAGCCGAGCCTGTCGAAGCGGGCTGGCAGGCCGGCACGCACGTGGTGTCACGGCAGCGCCTTGCCCGTATCGAGCACCGCCACGACGGGGTGCTGGTGCGCTACTGGACACTGACCCGGGAGGTCGCCCCGGAGGCCTGGCGGGTGACCGAGTGCGGGCCCAGTCGTTGCCGGACGCCGGTCGTCGCCAAGTTGGCACCCACCGGCTTCGCGATCGATACGCTCGAGACCCAACCCGGGGATTTCTCAGCGTTTCCACAGCCTGACGCCACGCTGCTCGCCGATCTCGATGGCGATGGTCGCCAGGACTTCCTCTCGCCGACTGCCGTCAGCGGCTACTGGTCGTTCCGTCTCGCCGATCCGGCCCAGTCCTCGGGATATGGACCGCGCGTGGTGACGAACCTGACGACCGGGCAGGCAGAGCGCAGCCTTGCCTACGACTGGGACGGCGATGGCCGCCAGGATCTGCTGGCCCCTCTGGCTCCGGTCGCGGGCGTGGCCCGTTGGGGTTGGGCGCGCAGTACCGGCGCGGGATTCGCGCCGTTCACGGATACCGGTTACGCGGTCGATGCGCTCGCGCAACGCCTCACGGTCGCGGACATCAATGGCGATGGCCGTGATGACCTGGCCTACGCAGTGGGCTCGCCGGCGCGGGTGATGGTGCGACTGCACGAGGGCTCGCGACCTGCGGCGACACCGCTCGTCTGGTGGACCCTGCCGCCCGGGCAGGCCTTTTGCAGTGCCGCCAGCAACGCCCGCCTGCCGGATCTCGCTGCGATGGATGTCGATGCGGACGGTCGCACCGACCTGGTCTTCTGCTCCGGAACCGCGGTCAGCGCCACGAGTGGCTTGGGGTTCAACCTCGGCGGCGGATACCCCGGTGCTGCCACTACCGGACTGACCGCCGTGGCCAGTCCGAACCTCCGTGTCCTGCTCACGCGCGGCAGTGCCAGCGGACCGGTGGCGCAATGGCTTGCCGACCTCGGCGAGACGGACATCACCCAGCCGCCGCGGTTCGCGGACTTCAACGGCGATGGACTGCCGGACGTGCTGCTGCGGTTGGCGAGCGGCGCCTGGAAAACGCGGGCTGGCACCGGCCGCGGTTTTGCCGAGGCACGGGAGGCCCCGACACCGGGCCCCATCGCCTTTGCTTACGACGCGGATGGCGATGGGGCCACCGACTTGCTGGAGGCCCGCCCCGAGGGTTGGATGGCCTATCCCGGCCAGCGCGGCCGCCCGGGCCTCCTGGCGCTTGCCCCCGTGGCCATCGCCGGTGGCGAGCGCATGGGCAGCGGTTACCGCATCGGCGACATCGATGGCGATGGAGTCCCGGACCTGCTCGGGGTTCCCAACGCCGATATCGCCTGGCAAGTGGCGAGGCGGGGTGCCGGACCCTCGCGGGTCGTGGCCGTGGTGGAGGGCACCGGTGCAGAAGTTCGCTGGTCCTATGGCGCCGCCTGCATCACGCCGGCGCGACCCGATGCGGCGCGGCCCACCTGGCGTCCCGCCGCGAGTGGCGCGGTGGTCTGCCGTCAGGAACTCGACGACGAAACGGGTACGCAGGCGGTCATGGCGTTCCGCTATGGCGAGCCGCGTCGCGACCTGCTGCGCCGCGAATCGGCAGGTCTCGCCTGGCGTGAGCAACGTGATGAGCGGCATGGCGTCGTGCTGAAGGAGCGGTTCCATCAGGGGTTTCCGTCACGCGGTCTTGCCAGCGAGCGTCGTGTCGAAACGGTGAATGGTCTGCCGATCGTCGTCGAGGAGTACCTCCATGCGGTCACCAGCAATGGTCCGGCCGGCGAAACACGTTACTGGCCGCAACTCCAGCAGCAGAAGCGCCGTGAG
>JBJTPC010000482.1:0-5696 GCA_046074905.1 Gammaproteobacteria bacterium | reverse complement strand
GCGCCATTGACGGAGTAGGGGTCGGAAGTCAGGAAGATATCGCCCTCCTCCACCGTCCCTTCATAACCTTGCATGAAGCCCCAGATGAACGAGCCGAACTGCCCGACGACCATCTTGCCGTCGGTGTTGGCGATCATCGGGAACTCGTCATGCTGTTCGCGGATGCCCGGGGACATGGCCGTGCGGAAAAGCACGGTATCCATCTCGTAGCGGGCGTTGCGCAACGCGCTCTCGATGATGTCGATGGTCACGGTATCGACCTTGACCTTCTTCAGCGCCTTGCGGTTCTTCTCGACGATAGTGGCCGGCATGGGTGTGTTTCCTGTCCTGTGCCTGTGTCGTGTGTGTCTGGATGGGTATGGGCGGGTGGCTCAAGCGCTCAGCGCTTGCCGGCGCCCTTGCGCCGGGTTGCCTTGGCCGGAGTCTTGCCGGCCTTGACAGGCTTGGGCTTGCCAGCCTTTGCCTTGACCGTCTTGCCCTTCAACGCCGCATGGCCATCCGGGTAGATCAGGATGTTGGCGTAGGCATCCACCAGGCCCGTGTGCTTGGGCAGAACCACCGTGGTGGAGTCCATCTCCATCACGATCGCCGGACCGGCGACACGTGCGCCCGCCTTCAGCTTGGCGCGGTCGTACACGATGGCCGTGTGATTGCGGCCATCCATGAACACGGCCTGCTTGCCCACCGCCGCGGAGGACGGATCGGACTTGCCCAGCGAGGACTTCTGGCGGGTGATGTTCACGCCCTTGCCATGGACCACGGCACGCAGGCTCACGAACTCGTGTTCCAGGGGCAAGGCAAAGGTGAACAGCCTGGTGTGTTCCTCGTCGAACGGCGCCGAAATGGCGTCGAGGCCTGCCTTTTCCAGCTTGGCAAGATCGACATTGACCGTCAGCCGCAGGCCCTGGCCGAGGTAGCGGACATCGACCTGGTAGCCGAACGACAAGTCCTTGGTGGGAACCTTCTCCGCCGCGAGGGTCCGGGCAGCGCTTTTGGCCAGTGCCTTCAGCTCGCGAACGATATCCGCCTTCGAGGTATCGCTGAACTTGCGGATGAAAGTCCGTGACGCCTCGTCGCGCACGGCGGTCGTCGCGTCACCCAGGGCGCACAGCACGCCCGGACCGGGCGGGATGATGCTCGGCCATGAACCCAGCAGGCGGGACAGCGCGTTGGCGTGCAGCGGACCGGCACCACCGAAGGCAATCAGCGCATAGTCGCGCGGATCATGGCCCTGCTCGACGGATACCAGGCGCAGGGCGCCCATCATGTTCTCGTTGACGATGTTGTAGATGCCGAGCGCGGCCTCCTTCACACCCATCCCGAGCTTGTCGGCCACCTTCTTGACAGCCTCCTGCGACAACTCTCGCTGCAGCACCATGTCGCCGCCGAGCTTTTGCATGGCAGGCATGTAGCCGAGGACGACGTTGGCATCCGTGACGGTGGGCTCCGTACCGCCCTTGCCATAGGCCGCCGGTCCCGGATCGGCACCCGCGGACTGCGGACCCACCCGGAGCGCACCGGTCAGTTCAGGCACGTGGGCGATGGAACCACCGCCGGCACCCACCGTGCGGATGTCCACGGACGAGGCACGCACGGTCACGTCCCCGACCGTGGTCTCGCGACGCAGGCGCGGCTCGCCGTTCATGATCAATGCCACGTCCGTGGAGGTACCACCGACGTCGACGGTCAGGAGATTCGGGAAGCCGGCCTGGACCGCCACCCACAGGGCGCCGCTCACGCCGCCCGCCGGACCCGACATCAGCAGGTTGACCGGGAGGTCGGCCGCCGCCTGCGACGAGGCCAGACCACCGTCGGAGCGAAGTATGTGCAGCTTGACATCCTTGGCCTTGCTGGCCAGCTTGTCGCGCAGGTTCGCCACGTACTTCTGGACGCGCGGCCGGACGTACGAGTTGGCGACCGTGGTGACCGTGCGCTCGTACTCCTGCATCTCCGGGACCACTTCGGAGGACAAGGACACCGGGATGCCGGGAAGGACCTCCGCGGCAATCTCCTTGATGCGCTTCTCGTGGGAATCATTGGCGAAGGAATTGATCAGCGACACGGTGAGTGCCTCGAGACCCTTCGCGCCGAGGGCGACCAGATCCGTCCGGAGCTTCGACTCGTTCAACGGGTCGACAACGTCGCCCTTGGTCCCGACACGCTCGTCAGCCTCGATGGTCAGGGCGAGCGGCGCCATCGGCAACGACTTGTTGTAGATCACCCAACCACCCAGGCCACCGGGCACGAAGGACCGCGCGATCTGCAGCACCTGCTTGTAACCCTTCGTGGTGACGAGACCGACGCGCGCGCCAGTGGCCGTCAGGACGGTGTTCGTGGCCACCGTCGTCCCGTGCATGACATCGCGGATGTCGGACGGCTGGATGCCAGCCAGGGAGCAAACCCGCTCGATACCGTGCAAGACGCCGATGGACTGGTCGGCGGGCGTGCTGGATACCTTGGCCTTCCAGGTCTGGCCGGATTTTTCATTGACGAGGAGCAGGTCGGTGAATGTGCCGCCGACGTCGACACCCAAGCGATAACTCATGCGTGCACCTGCGGATAGGTCGTTGAGGATGGAGGGATGGGTTGAGGTTAGAACCGGATCGTGGCCAGCGCAATGCGTCAGGCCGGACGACCTTGTGGAAAATTGCCGGCCTTGACCAGCATGCCGGGCACGGGACGCCCCAGGGTATCCTGCAACCAGCGACCGGTGGCGATCAGGGCATCGAGATCGATACCCGTGTGGATGCCCATGCGGCCCAGCATGTAGAGCAGATCCTCGGTAGGGATGTTGCCAGTGGCCGCGGGTGCGAACGGGCACCCGCCGACCCCGCCGATGCTGGCATCCAGCGTGGCAACGCCGGCTTCCACCGCTGCGTAGGCATTCGCCAGCCCGGTGTTTCGCGTGTTGTGGAAATGGCAACGCAACGGGATGCCGGGAACCGCCTCACGGACCCGCGAGACCAGTTCAGTGACCTGGCTTGGTACGCCAACCCCGATGGTATCGGCCAAGGCGATCTCGAAGGGATCCGCCTCTGCCACCTGCCGGACCACGTCGACCACGCGTTCCGCGGGAATCTCGCCCTCGAAGGGGCACCCGAAGGCAGCCGAGACCGTCACCTGCGCACGGATCCCGGACTCACGCGCGGCACGGGCGATATCGAGCCAGGCGGCGATGGACTCCGTGGTGCCGACCCCCTGATTGCGCTGGTTGAAGGTATCGCTGGCCACCACGGCCATCCCCACCTCGTTGCAACCGGCCGCGAGAGCGCGCTCGAATCCCTTGCGATTCAGCACCAGGCCGACATAGTGGACATCCTCGCGACGGGTCTGCATCAGGCTGGCCAGCACCTGCTCCGCATCCGCCATCTGCGGCACGCGTTTCGGGTTGACGAAAGAGGTGACTTCGATCCGGCGGAGACCGGCAGCAATCGCGCGTTCTATGAGGGCCACCTTGTCGGCGGTGCTGACCATCGTCGGCTCGTTCTGCAAGCCATCCCGCGGACCAACCTCGACGATTTCGATGGTACGACTCAAACCCTGCATCCTCATGGCAGCTGTCGGAACCCGACGGCGTTACCCGCCCGTCTTTGTTGCGTTCGGGTCGATTGTATACACAGGAAATCGGCCATGGGGATTTTTTTCATTTGCACGCATGAACAGCGCTTGGACAAGCGGGATTCTTGACGTCGGTGATCGCCCGATTGTATACACTAGCGTCTGTTCAATTTCAGTCCCGATATGTGGAGATTGCCGATGACCGAGAATGCCTTCAAGCACGGCCCCCTGTCCGACCTGCGGGTGTTGGAACTCGGTACCCTGCTGGCGGGACCCTTCTGCGGCCAGTTGCTCGGCGACATGGGCGCCGAGGTCATCAAGATCGAACCACCGGGTCAGGGCGATCCGATGCGGGGCTGGGGCCGGCAGAAGGCTGGCGAGCCCTCCCTCTGGTGGCCCGTGGTGGCGCGCAACAAGAAAGCCATCACGCTCGATATGCGGCAGCCAGAGGGTCAGGCCCTCTTCAAGGAACTCGTCAAGCAGGCGGACTTCGTTCTCGAGAACTTCCGTCCGGGCACCATGGAGAAGTGGAACTGCGGCTGGGAGGAACTCCACCGCATCAACCCGCGCCTGATCATGATCCGGGTCTCGGGCTACGGGCAATCCGGTCCGTACTCACACCGGGCCGGATTCGGTGCCATCGGCGAGGCCATGGGCGGACTGCGATACGTGGTCGGCGATCCCTCCACCCCGCCCTCCCGCATGGGGATTTCCATCGGCGATGAACTCGCTGCCACCTTTGCCTGCCTCGGGGCCCTCTCGGCGCTGCACTACCGCGAAAAGACCGGCGAAGGCCAGATGGTCGACTCTGCCCTGTACGAGGCGGTGCTGAACATGATGGAGTCGCTGATCACCGAGTACGACAAGACGGGCTACATCCGCGAGCGTACCGGCGCAATCCTGCCAAACGTGGCGCCGTCCAACGTGTACCCGACCGCGGATGGCCTGGTCCTGATTGCAGCCAATCAGGACACCGTGTTCAGCCGGCTCTGCGAGGCCATGGGACAGCCCGAGCTGGCGACCGACCCGCGCTACAACAACCATCAGGCTCGAGGATCCCATCAGAAACAGCTCGACGGGCTCGTAGGCCACTGGACGTCCGGTCTCCCCACGAAGCAGGTGCTGGACCTGATGGACAAGCATGGCGTACCCGCCGGGCTCATTTACCGCGCCCCCGACATGCTGGAGGACCCCCATTTCCAGGCCCGCGAGGCGATTGTCGAGACAGACCATCCCCACTTCGGCAAGCTGCGGATGCAGAACGTCGCACCGAAGCTGTCGCGGACGCCGGGCACCATCCGCTCGCCTTCGCCCGACATGGGTCAGCACAACGACGACGTCTACGGCAGCCTGCTCGGGCTCGATGCTGACCGCCTGGCCGTCCTGCGTGCCGCCAAGGTGATCTGAGTGAGCACTCCGGATGCTCCTCAGGCCGGTGAGAGCCTGGACGCGAACTATGCCCGCGGGGGTTTCAACCGGCAGCTTGCACTCGGCAGCCGGCCTGCGCTGCTGGTGATCGACTTCGTCAAGGCTTACCTGCTTCCGGGTTATCCGCTGTATGCAGGCGTGGAATCCGCACATCGTGCCGCCATCCGCCTGCTGCAGGCCGCCCGCACGGCCGGGATTCCGGTGCTGCATACCAACGTCGAGTACCAACCCGGGGGCCGCAACGGCGGCGTGTTTTTCCGCAAGGTTCCCGCCCTGCGGTGCTTCGAGGCCGGTGTCCATCCGGAGGCGGCCGCGTTTGGCGAGGGACTGGAACCGGTGCCAGGAGAAACCGTGGTGACGAAGCAGTATGCCAGCGCCTTCTTCGGCACGTCGCTGGCCTCCACACTGACTTCCCTGGGCGTCGACACCGTGCTCATCGCCGGTGTCTCCACAAGCGGCTGCATCCGCGCCAGTGCCGTCGACTGCTGCCAGCACGGCTTCGTTCCCGTGGTGGTTCGCGACGCCGTCGGTGACCGCGCCCCGGGGCCCCACGAGGCGAACTTGTTCGACCTGCAAGCCAAGTATGCGGAGGTGATGGAACTGGAAACGGTCCTTGACTACCTCGCGGCTCTCCCTGCCGGACGGCGGTAGCCGCCCGCTGCCTCGCGGCACCGCAAACGAACAAGGCCCGCTTTGGCGGGCCTTGTCGT
>JBJTPC010000481.1:0-7374 GCA_046074905.1 Gammaproteobacteria bacterium | reverse complement strand
GGCGCACTGCCTGCTGGCGCGTGCAGTCGGGCGTGAGTTGGCGCCCATCGTGCACCGACGTCCTGGACTGCCGCATGAGATGGCGCCACTGGCGCTATGGTCGACCTCAGGCGCCGCCCTCGCATGGATCACCAGCCAAGGCGTTCTTTACCTGGTCGCCGTGCAGTTGGGTCACGTTGCCGTGGCGGCACTCGCTGCTGCGCGCCTGCCACTGATGCCAATGAACCTGCTGGTGTCGGGGTTGGGGGGTCTGCTGGTGCCCTCGGCGGCACGTTGGCGAGTCACGCAGGGACTCACGGCCCTGCGGCGACGCCTATGGGCAATCTCAGCGGTGCTCGGGGTGGTCACCGCCCTGTGGACACTGGCATTGTTCGTGCAACGAGACCGCGTGCTGCATTGGCTTTCGCCGGAGGTGTTGCCGCATGCGCCCGTGCTTCTGGTCGGGTGGGGATTGGCCTACACGCTGCTGGCCGTGCGCGATACCCTTGCGTATGTTCCTGCAGCCACGGGGAGATATCGCACCCTGACCCTGCTGACCGCCGGCATCGCGCTGGTGACAGTCGCCGCCTGCCTGTTGTCCATGAGGTGGATTCCGGATGCGCGCGGCGCCTTGCTCGGCGTCGTCGCCGGGGAAGTCCTCGCGCTCGTGGGTGTCATCTGGGTCGTATCCCGGCCGCCGACCGGCGCCCGGGGGCTCACGCCGGCCGGAACTGCTTCCCCGGCATGAGCCGGAGCCATTCGTCCGGGCCGAGTCTTTCCAAACGTCCGACGGCTGCTGCCGCGCGAAGCATTTCCGTGACACGCCGACGATCGGCTTCATCGGGCGCTGGAAGCCTGGTACATGCGGCTCCATCCGCGACTTCCTGCTCCACTTGCCAGCGCGAGGGATTTGCACGTACCGGGATCATGGACTCGCGACGACGGCGCCAGCGCCGCTGCAGGTCGCCGAATCGTCGTTTCCAGTCCGGCAGCGTGCCACGCCGATACACTTGTACCACGCGGGTGGGGGTCACCTCGGCCAACCAGCGAGACTTGTAGACGGCGAATCCGCTGAGGAGATTGAACTCGCGCTCACCGTCGCGGATTGCATCGCGCATGCAAAGCGCCAGCATTGGCGATCCCGGACCCAGCCTGGCCAATGACGCGTCGTAGGCGAGTTGCAGCAGGTAGCGACGACCGGCGAAGCTTCCCGTCATGATTCCCGACACGGGATAGCCGTCGAGCAGTAGCAACTTGATTTCGACGGACAGCAGACGCCGATTGGCAAGCAGTGCGCGCATGTAGTCCTCACGCAAGGGACTGCGGGTCACGCCGGTGCCGGCCAGGGCCTTCCAGCTGCGGGATTCGACATCCAGATAGAGATCGAACAGCAGCGGCAGGCAGGCCGGGTCCCGCGAGGACACCACTTCGGCGAGACCACTCTCAGATAGACGGCGACTCTGCCTCGCCAGCGTGCTCCGCAGATTGGGCGACAACTCCGCGTAGTAGTCGGCGAGTTTCGACCAGCGTACCCGTACGGTCGCGTTTTCATGGCATTCCCAGAAGGCGACCCGGTAGCGCTCTGCCGGCAGGGCAGCGGGCAACCGCGCCAGCGGCGAGTGCTCTTCCTGTTGATGGAACTCCAGCAAGTCCCATTCATCGACCTTGCCATGCAACCATCGCAGGCAGGCGGCAGCGACTGCCGATTCGTCCTCGGGACCCGCAACAAGATGGGGACGGTCGGTATCGTGCAGGACAAGGAAGGTGATCCTGGGGATCTTCACTCCGAAAAGACTGTCCTCCACCCGCTTCAGCGGCAGATAGCCAATCGGCTCGTTGCCGCGGAAGACCACCAGCAACCAGAGCGTGCAGCCCTCCCCGCCCGGATGTTCCTCGTCATACTCGTGATAGTGGGCGAGGAAATCCATGGTCGAGAATGGATCCGGCCGCACAGCGGCAAGATTGATGGCATCGAGCTTTGCATGCCAGGGACCGACCTCTGCCATCGAGTGGAAACAGCGGAGGGAAAGGCCCGACTCCGCGGGCCCGGCTTGTCGTGGAAGCACCCTGCACCCCGTCCTTGGCGTGGCGGGACACCATGTCCCGCGATGAGGAATGCTGTCACCCCGCGAGGTCCTCCTTCAGTACGCAAGCGTACACCGGAGAGTCTGCGCGACCGTCGGGCGTTCAGGCACGCATGCGCAATCCCCGCGGATCGAAACGCGGCGTACCGACCACCTGCGCCGCAATGAAGTGGCCATCAAGTTCCACCTGCAGGATCATGCCATCCGCGGCGTATCCGGGCGGAACGTAGCCGAGTGCCATCGAGCAGCGGAGGGTGTGTGCATACCCTCCGGATGTGACATGCCCGATGCACTTTCCGTCCGCCAAGATGGCCTCATCTCCCACCACATCGCGGTCGGGGCTGTCGATCACCAATGCCGCCAGGCAACGTGCCGGCCCGTGTTCACGCTCGGCCAGTGCAGCCTCGCGGCCGATGAAAGCGCGTTGCCAGTCGATGAAGGAGTCGAGACCTGCCTCGGCAGCCGTGTAGTCGGGACGATAGTCCAGCGTCCAGACGCCCCAATGCTTCTCGAGACGCAGGCTCATGAGCGTTCGCGCTCCGTAGAGGCGCAGTCCCAGATCGGCTCCCGCGAGCTCCAGCTGCTCGAACAAGGCCATGTGGAACTGCGGTTCGCAATAGATCTCGTAGCCGAGTTCGCCGGAGAAAGACAGCCTCACGAGGATGACCGGTACCCAGCCCACGAAGGTGCGCCGCACATCGCGGAACCGCAGCGCCTCGGCGGATACATCGTCGCGCGTCACGCGGCGCAGGACCTCGCGGGAATTCGGGCCGGAGAGGGCCCAGCCATGCAGGGCATCGGAAACGTTGCGGTAATCCACTCCGGTCGCGGGGAGGTGCCGCTCGAACCAGCGGCGATGCATCTCCTGCGCAGCGCCGGAGCCCAGCAACAGGTAGTCGTCCGGCGCCAGGCAACTCACCGTCAGGTCGCCGTACAGCTTGCCTTGGGGTGTCAGCATCGGACTCAGCGCGACGCGTCCCGGACCCGGCAGGTGACCGGCGAGCATCCTTCCGAGATATTCCTTTGCACCGGGCCCGCGGACGGCGTGCTTGCCGAAGTTGGCGATCTCCAGCATGCCCACCGCCTCGCGTACGGCACGTACCTCGGCCGCCACGTAGTCATGGCTCCGGTTGCGGCCGAAAGTCGGATTTTCATGGGCGTCCTCGCGGTCATTCGCGAACCACAAGGCATGCTCGAGACCGAAGGTGGTCCCCATCACGGCACCGCGTGCCACCAACCGGTCGTACAGGGCCGTGGTTTTCTGCCGACGGCCCTTGGGGAGGGTCTCGTTGGGAAAGGTCATCACGAAGCGCCGTTCGTAATTCTCGGACGACTTCACCGTGCCCCAGTCCGGTGTGGCGAAATTGCCGAAGCGTGCGATATCCATGGCCCACACGTCGATGGATGGCGAACCGTCGATCATCCACTCCGCCATGCACAGACCGACGCCACCCGCCTGGCAGAATCCCGCCATCACGCCCACGGCGGCCCAGTAGTTGGTCATTCCCGGGACGGGACCGATCATCGGATTGCCGTCGGGGCCGAAAGTGAAGGGCCCGTTCACCACCGTGCGGATGCCGGCATCGGCCAGGGCCGGAATGCGTCCGAAGGCCAGTTCGAGACGATCGGCAATGCGGTCGAGGTCCGGTTGAAGCAACTCATGCCCGAAGTCCGGAGGCGTGCCTGCGACCTTCCAGGGCGTGGAGCGCGGCTCGTAGGTACCCAGCAGCATGCCGTTCCGTTCCTGGCGGAAGTAGATGTTCGCCTCGTAATCGATGCCGGCGGGCAAACGTTCCCCCGATTGCATGCGCTCGACCACCTGGGGGATATCCTCGGTGATGAGGTAGTGATGCTCCATGGGTTGGACAGGCAGGTGTACACCGGCCATCCGGCCGGCCTCCCGCGCCCAGAGGCCTGCGGCATTCACGACGATGTCCGCGTGGATGAGGCCGCGTGGCGTGTCGACGTCCCAGCCTCCATCGGACCGCTGCGTGGTGGCTGTCACCGGCGTATGCGTGAAGTAACGCGCCCCGTGGACACGCGCCGCCTTGGCATAGGCGTACACCACGCCCGAGGGGTCGACGTCTCCATCGATGGGATCCCACAGGGCAGCGAGATAGTGCTTCGGGTCGATCAGCGGATGTCGGCGCGCCACTTCCGCTACGCTGATGAACTCCTGGTCGAGCCCCATGTAGCGCGCCTTGGAGCGTTCCCGCTTGAGGTAGTCCACCCAGGTGCGATTGGACGCGAGATAGAAGCCGCCGGTGGTGTGCAGGCCGATGGAATGTCCCGAAGTCGCCTCGATCTCCTTGTAGAGGTTGATCGTGTATCCCTGCAGCCGGCTGATATTGGGATCGGAACTGATGGTGTGGATCTGGCCGGCGGCATGCCAACTGGAGCCGCTGGTCAGTTCGCTGCGTTCGAGCAGCACGCAGTCCTTCCAGCCGAACTTCGCCAGATGGAACAGGATGGAGGCACCGACGACACCACCACCGATGATTACCACGCGCGCATGCGTGGGCAAGGTGTCGTGGGAAGGGGACGGCGGGACCGTTGGCTGCGTCATCGGAAGAGTCTCCATGGGGAATCGGCGGTGTCGGCGGCAGTTCAGTACCAGGCGTCGGGCAACTCGGCCTTGCGGCGCGCCACGTAGTCGTCGAGGGCATCCCGGCGCGCCACATCCAGTGGCGGCGGCTCGTACTCCTGCAACAGGCGCTGCCATCGCGCGTGGGCGCGTCGTTCGGCATCCGGCGCGCCCTGCTCTTCCCACTGCTCGACGCTGTTGGAATCGGACAAGGCGGCCTCGTAGAACGCGGTGCCGTAGTGGGCGAGCGTATGGGCGGAACCGAGGAAGTGACCGCCGGGCTCGACGTCGCCGTAGGCGGATTCACCGAGCTGGTCGGCATCGGTGCCAAACCCCCGCAGCATGACCGCATAGGCGCCCAGCCGGTCGGCATCCAGCACGAGTTTCTCGTAGCCGGTGGCCAGCCCACCCTCCAGCCAGCCAGCCGCATGCAGCACGAAATTCGCGCCGCCAAGTACGGTCGACAACATCGAATCCGCACTCTCGGCCGCGGCCTGGAAGTCCGCCACCTTCGAGGCCGTCAGCGCGCCACCGCAGCGCAACGGCAACCTGAGCCGCCGTGCCAACTGGCCGATGGCCAGGTTCGACATCAGCGGTTCGGGCATGCCGAAGGTCGGCGCGCCCGAACGCAGGTTCATGGAAGACAGGAAATTGCCCAGGATGAACGGCGCTCCGGGACGCACGAGTTGGGTATAGGCTCCGACGATCATCGCCTCCGCGAGGGCCTGGGCAATCGCGGCGGCAGTGGTCACCGGACCCATCGCGCCCGAGAGAATGAATGGCACCGCGATCAGGCCCTGGCCGGCCCCGCAGTAGACCTCGGCCGCCTGCGTCACCACCTTGTCGACCAGCAAGGGCGAGTTGGTATTGACGTTGCCCATGATCACGCAGTGCCGTTCGAACACCGCGTCGCCATGCAGCAGCCGCGCCATCGCCACACTGTCCTCGGCACGGCTTTTTTCGGTGATGGCCCCCAAGTGGGGCTTGTCGGTCAGCGTCATGTGCGCAAGCAGCATGTCCAGGTGGCGCTTGGACACGGGTATGTCGCAAGGCTCGCAAGTGACGAAGCCGGAGTGGTGCAGCGGTGCCAGTTGCTGGGTCAGCTTCACGAGGCGGTGGAAGTCCTCGAGCGTCCCGTAGCGTCGCCCGCCCTGCAGATCGCGTACGAATGGCGAGCCATAGACCGGGGCGAACACCTGGTGCGGACCGCCGATGCGAACCGACCGGGCGGGATTGCGTGCCACCTGCACGAACTCTTCGGGCGCCGAGGCAAGCAACTGGCGGACCAGTTCCGGTGCGGCCCGGACCCGTGTGCCGATGACCTCCGCCCCCGCGACTCGCCAGCGGTCCAGCGCGGGCGGATCGTCACGGAACTCGATGCCGACTTCCTGCAACAACCTGAATGCCCGGCTTTCGATGCGCGCGAGCGACTCCTCATCCAGGAAAGCGTAATGGGGAATCGTCCGCGTGATGTAGGCAGGACCGCTCTGAACCGGCGGGCGCGGCTCGCGGGGCCGCCGGGTTCGGGTGGCGGGGCGGACCATGGACGGGGGATCGGTGGGGAGCATGGACAAGCGCTCGGCAGGCACGGATGGGGAATTCTGCCGGCATGCGCCACCGCGTGACTGCTCAAAAATCTTGGCTTTCGGATAACATGCAGTTATGCGTGAACTCGAGCGACACGTCGGCTCCGTGCACAATCTCGTCCTGTTCGAGGCGGCGGCCCGGCACAGTTCATTCTCGGCAGCCGCCGAGGAACTGGGGGTGACCCAACCGGCGGTGAGCCAGGCAGTGCGACGGCTCGAGGCCGCCATCGGCGCGCGCCTGTTCCGGCGCGGGCACCGTTCGATCACCCTGACCGCCGCCGGTGAACGCCTCTTCGGCGATGTCGCGGACGGATTCGCGCGGATCCTGGCCACGGCGCGCCAGATTGGCCGCACCGCCCGGCCCGACCACGTGACCCTGCTCGTATCGACGGCCTTTGCCACCTGGTGGATGGTGCCCCGACTGGCGGAATTCCGCACCCTGCACCCACGTGTCGACCTGCGCCTCGAGACCCTGGACAAGGATCTCGAGATCGCCGCGGAAGCGACCAGCCTCGCGGTGCGTCGCGGCGACGGTCACTGGACAGGATATGGGTCCGCACTCATCGCGGCGGAGCGCCTCACCGCCGTGGCCAGCCCGGGGTTCCTGGCGCGCTGCGGCGAGCCTGCCTCGCCACGGGCGCTCGCGACCCTCCCGCTCATCCACCTCGAGGAGCCACACCGCTATCGGCCCGGCTGGCCGGATTTCTTCCGCGCGCTGGGCGTGGATTACCGGGATCAGGGGGAAGGCCTGCGCCTGAACGATTACGCTCTGGTGCTGCAGGCAGCCATGGCGGGCGAAGGGGTGGCCCTGGGTTGGGCCCATGTCTGCGAGCGCCCGCTCCAGCAGGGGCTGCTGGCCAGGGCGGGGCCCCGGGAGTGGGCGACCGGGCAGGGCTTCCATCGGGTTTGGGCGGCCGGGGTGGAGATGAGTCCCCACGCCCGGCTGGCGCGCGACTGGATCCTCGCCGGGTAGCCGGGCAGGTTTGTCACCGCACCATCGGCGTGTCAAAATGGGCGTTTAGCATCCAGCTTAACCCCAATACTGACACTTCACGGAAACCGCCATGGCCCGCACCACACCGCTGTCCGATATCCGCAATATCGGCATCATCGCCCACGTCGACGCCGGCAAGACGACGAC
>JBJTPC010000480.1:0-4740 GCA_046074905.1 Gammaproteobacteria bacterium | reverse complement strand
GCATCGAAGCAGACCCCCTCCTCGGCGATGCGGGTACTGTCCGGCGGCATCGACCCCGGCGTGATACCGCCGAGGTCCGCATGATGCGCGCGCGAGGCGACCCAGAAGCGCGCTGCCGCTTCACCCGCCAGGAACACCGGTGAGACGGCCGTGACATCGGGCAGATGGGTTCCACCGGCCCAGGGGACATTCACCAACCATGCATCGCCCTCGCGTGCCCGCTCGCCGCGGTCCTGCAGTCGTTGCCGGACGGCCCGAACACTGGCCCCCATCGAGCCGAGATGGACCGGCATGTGCGGTGCGTTTGCGACCAGCGAGCCGTCGGCGCCGAACACCGCGCAGGAAAAATCCAGGCGCTCCTTGACGTTGACGGAGCGCGCTGCCTCGCACAACACCAGCCCCATCTGCTCGGCAACCTGCATGAACAAGCCGTTGAAGATCTCGAGCCGGGCCGGCGTCGGCGCCTCGAGCGATTCCACGGCCGCCGCCGACTGGCAGTGACCGCTCGCCGACGGGGCAGCAGCGGTGGAATCGTCGTCGGCGGCGAGGAGCAACTCTCCCTGCGCCAGCACCCGCACCCGCCATCCGGCGGGAACCACCGTGGTCGCTCCCTCGTCGGTGATCAAGGCAGGGCCGGACAGTTGCTCATCGGCCCGCAGCGCCGCGCGATCCACCAGCGGCACCTCCAGCCAGGCGCCCGCGAACCAGGCGCGGGTGGTGCCGGTGGGATAGGGCGCACGCGGCAGGCGTGGCGCTGCTGACAGCGCGCGCTGGTCATCGGCGGTGCCTTCCACCTCCAGCGCGTCGACGACCAGGGCCGCCGGGTCGAGATCCGCCGCCTCCGGCTCGAAGCCGTAGCGTTGCCGATACGCTGCGGCGAACGCGGCGATGCGGGTGTGGCAATCATCCTGCGCAGACCAGTTCACCGGCAGCGCGGTATCCGTTCCCGCCACTCGCAGGTACAGGGTTCTGGTCCAGTGGGTCATGGGACCGACGGCGGACTCGAGCGCCGCGAAGGCATCCGTCAGCGAGTCGCCCTCACGGGCCTGCCAAGCGCAGGCCAAGGTCCGGCCATCCCCGCGCCGGCGGACGGCACGCCGTGGTGCCAGACCGATACCGACGGCTGACAGCACGCTGGCGAACGGGTGGACCAGGACACGTCGGATGCCGAGAAGCCCCGCCACCTGGCAAGCGTGCTGGCCACCGGCACCGCCGAAACAGACCAGCGTGAAGGCGGCCGGATCGTGTCCTGCCCGCACGGCCACATGGCGAACGGCGTTGGCCATGTTGACCGCCGCCACTTCGAGGAAGTCCTCGGCCAGCCGCTCGGGTTCGCCCGGCTGCGGGATGCGTCCCAGCAGGGTGGTCGCGAGTTCGGCAAAGGCCGCTACCACGCCGGCCACGTCGAGAGGTTGATCTGCCGTCGGTCCGAAAACGGCAGGAAACCGCTGCGGTACCAAGCGGCCCAGCAGCACATTGGCATCCGTCACCGCGAGGGGGCCCTGGCGGCGGTAGCAGCGGGGACCCGGATCCGCACCCGCGGAGTCCGGCCCCACCGTCAGTCGCCCGTCGAGGTGGCGCAGCAAACTGCCACCGCCGGCCGCCACCGTGTGGATGTCGAGCATCGGTACTTGCAGCGTCAATCCGGCCAGGGTGTTCACCGGGCGCCTCGGCAGGTCGTCCACCACCAGGGCGACATCGGTACTGGTGCCGCCCATGTCGAAGCCGACCAGTCGCGACTCGCCGGCAGCCATTCCGGCACCGCGCATGCCGACGAGTCCGCCTGCCGGGCCCGACAGCAAGGCATCCACCCCGCGGAAGGTGGACGCAGCGGTCAGGCCACCATGACTCTGCATGAACGCGACTTCGCGCGGTTGAAAGGGTGCGACGCGCTCGAGGAAGCCGGCCAGGTAGCGCTGCAGCACCGGCGTGAGGTAGGCATCGGCGAGCGTCGTGTCCGCGCGGGGAACCCAGCGGGGAAGCGGCGAGACCTGGTGCGAGCAGAATACCGCCGTGAACCCTGCGGCGCGGGCGGCTTCGGCCGCCAGCAGTTCATGGGCTGGATGCGCCCACGCATGCAGGAAACAGCAGGCCACGGCCTCGGCACCTGCCGCGCGAGCTGCGCGAAGTTTCCCGGTGAGGCAGGCCAATGCATCCGGCGCCAGGGGCACCAGCACTTCCCCATTCGGCCCCAGACGTTCCCGCACCTCGATCACCGACGTGAACAGCGGTGCGGGGCGACGCAAGGCGCGCGCGAACAACTCGGGACGATTTTGCGCGCGGATGACCGGCAGGTCGGCGAAGCCGGCCGTGACCAACAGCACGACCCGGGCGCCCTTGTACTCGAGCAGGGCGTTCGTGGCCACGGTGGTGCCGAGGCGGATTTCCTCGACGACATCGCCCGGGCGACCGAGGCGACGCAGCATCCTGGCGATTCCCTCGCTGGCGGCGTCGGCGTACTGCGCCGGATTCACCGACAGCAACTTGTCCATGTGCCACTCGCCCTCGGGTGACACCGCGACCAGATCGGTGAAGGTGCCACCGCGGTCGATCCAGAACCGCCAACCGCCGGGGTGGGCGACAGGGGCAGAGTCGGTGGCGGAGGGGGATTGCGGCTTCACGGCGGGCAAGCTTAACTCCTGCCAGCCTCGGTCCACGTACACTCGCTCCATGGACGCCCGCGAACGCATCCTTGCCACCATCGCCGCCGTGCCCCGCGGCGAGATTGCCACCTACGGAAGTATCGCTGCCCGTGCCGGCCTCCCCGGTCGTGCCCGGCTGGTGGCCCGGGTGCTGGCGGAGACCCCGGTGTCGACGCGGCTGCCCTGGCATCGCATCGTGGCGGCGGGGGGACGGCTGGCGATGCCGATCGGCAGCCCGGGTCACGCGGAGCAGGTCCGGCGGCTGCGTCGCGAGGGACATGAGGTCGACGACCGGCGCGTGCACCTGCCGAGGTCCGCAGCGACCCTCGACGCCTCGCTGTGGGCGCCGCCGTCGTCGATGACGGGCGGCAAATCCCGATGAGTGCCGCGGAGTCCGTTCTGCCCGCGGGGACGGGGGAGCCCGTGCCGCCATCGGCGGGACCTCCTTACGGCCCGCGGCAGGTCGTGTTCTCGCATGGCAAGGAAAGCGGTCCCTGGGGTCTCAAGATCCGGCGTCTCGCGGCGGTCGCCGCGGCGGCCGGCTATGCCGTGGATTCCCTCGATTACCAGGGCATCGACGATCCGGCTCTGCGGGTGGCGAAACTGGTGGCGGCAGGACGTTCGGCCGCCGGGCCCCTCGTGCTGGTGGGCAGCAGTCTCGGCGGCCATGTCTGTACCGCCGCTGCCGCCGTGCTGCCGGTGCGCGGCGTGTTCCTGTTGGCGCCGGCTTTCCTGATGCCGGGCCATGAGGCACTGACGCCACCTGTGCCCGACTGTCCGGTGGCAATCGTGCATGGCTGGCATGACGACATCGTGCCGGTGGAACATTCGTTGCGCTGGGCGCGCGCCCGTGCAGTCGCCGTGCACCTGCTGGACGGGGACCATCGCCTGCACGCGTTGCTGCCCGAAATCGAGCGGCTGTTCGCCGGATTCCTGGCGGGTCTGGAGACCGGCGGCGGGCCGGGACCTCAGTAGCGGCGGGCGATGGCCCGGGCGGCGAGTCGATCCACCAGTCCCGGTGCGAGCAGTCGGACCCAGCGGCCAAGTCGACCCCGCAGCGAGCCTAGCCACAGCCGCTGGCGTCGCCAGGTGGCCTCGACAAGGGCAGTGGCGCAACGCTCGGCGGTCATGATGCGCTCGCGCTGCATCGGGCTTTGCCCCAGCGGTTTGCCATCGGCACCGATGGCACGCGCATGGATCTGCGAGACCACGAAGTCCGGTGCGATCATCGTCACCGAAATCCCATGCGGGGCCTCCTCGATGCGCAGCGAGTCGAAGAAACCGAACATCGCATGCTTGCTGGCGGCGTAACCGGCACGCTCCGGAACACCGGTCATGCCGGCCAGGCTGGAGACTGCCACCAGCCGTCCCCGACTGCGGCGCAAGGCTGGCAGGGCGGCGATGGCCAGCCAGGCTGCGCCGAGGTAATTGACCCGCATCAGTCGCTCGAGTACCTCGAGATCGGTCAGGGCATCGATGCGCGACCACATGGTCATGCCGGCATTCGCGATCACGACGTCCAGCTGGCCGAAGCGCTGCAGCGCTGCGGCGACCAGGGACTCCACCGCCGTGCGGTCGGCGACATCGACGGCGATGCAGGCCACCTCGCTGCCGGGGGCGGCGGCTCGGCACTCCGCCGCGACCGCCTCGAGACGGGGCAGCGAACGGGCAGCAAGTACCAGTTTCGCGCCCTCGCGGGCAAAAGCCACGGCGGAAGCCGCGCCGATCCCCTCGCTCGCCCCGGTGATCAGCACCACCTGTCCTTCGAACCGCTGCTGCATGGGCATTCCTCCCGAGTACTTCACTGTGCTGCAGACGGGGGTGGAAGGCAACCGCGCGCAAGGTACACTTCGCCCCCATGGAATCAGGCACGGCGCTCCCGCCTTCCACTGTCGCCGGTCCCGACCGGGACTCTGGCTGGACCGTCTACATCATCGAGAGCGAGCGCGGAACCCTCTACACCGGGATCACGACCGAGCCGGCGCGTCGTTTCCGTGAGCATGCCGCCGGACGCGGTGCGCGGTGGTTTCGCGGCGTGGCACCGCGGCGCTTCGTCTACCTGGAGCCCTGTGCCGATCGCTCCAGCGCGTTGCGCCGC
>JBJTPC010000479.1:0-6770 GCA_046074905.1 Gammaproteobacteria bacterium | reverse complement strand
GCTCTCCATCTCCAGCTGCTGGAGATAGGCCGCGAACCGATGCAGGCGATCCTCGTAGGGCAGCACCGCCAGGGCCGGGATGTCGAGGAAGTTGCGGTTCCAGGCACCGACCAGCCCCTGCAGCACCGGCAGGTTGCGGGCCAGCGGCGCGGTGCGGAAATGCTCATCCATTGCCTGGCCACCGGCCAGGAAGGCCTCCCAGGCCGGCGTATCGACGGCAAGCTCCACGGCCAGACCGATGGCCGACCAGAGGCTGTAGCGTCCGCCGACCCAATCCCACATCGTGAAGCGGGACTCCGCCCCGACACCGAAGGCATCCATGGCCGGGGCATTGGTGGAGACCGCCGCGAAATGCGCCGGCACGGCATCCTCGCCGAGTGCCTCGGCCAGCCACTCGCGCGCGAGTCGTGCGTTGGTGAGGGTCTCGAGGGTGGTGAACGTCTTGGAGCAGATGATCACCAGCGTGGTCGCCGGGTCGAGTTCGCGCAGCAGGCTGGCGAGCCGCGTGCCGTCGATGTTGGACGCGAAATGCGTCCGCAGCCGGCGACCGGTCCGGTCCTCCAGCTGCTCGCGCACCTGACCGAGCGCCTCGTAGGCCATCACCGGTCCGAGATCCGAGCCGCCGATGCCGATGTTCAGGACATCCATGAACGGCTGGCCCGCATGACCCCGGCGCTTGCCGCTGCGGACCTCGGCCACGAAGGCACGGAGCTTGTCGCGCTCGGCCGCGACGAGCGCCCGCTTGTCTGCCGGAACGGGACCGTCGGCCGCCGACGCGCGCAGGGCCACGTGCAGTGCGGCGCGGTCCTCGGTGTGGTTCACATGCTTGCCGGCGAACAAGGCCTCGATGCGACCTTGCAAGCCGCAGGCGTCGGCCCAGGCAAGGAGATCCTGCAAGGCGGCGGCGTCCCGCCGCTGGCGGGTGAAATCGAGGAGCAAGCCCTCCCCTTCCGTCGCCAGCGGGCCAAAGCGGCCCGCCGCGTCGCGGAACAATTCGGCGGGGGACATCGCGCCCAGACGGGCGGCGTGGGCGGACAGTCGCGTGGCGAGGTCCGAAGGCAGCGTGGCGGGCAAGTTCATGCCCGCCATTTTAGCCGCCTCCCGCGGGCCTCAGGCGTCCTTCTTGACGGTGGCCTGCAGCCAGAAGCCGGCCACCAGCGCCATGAACACCGGCAGGGTGTCCGGCGTGCGCCCGGTGAGGGTCGTCTGCGCGATCTCGGTGGAGAGCACGAGCAGCGTGACACCGGCGGCCGCCTGCCAGGGGCGAACCCGGCGGCTGTACCACACCATCACCAGCGCCGCCGTCCAGAAGCCGTACTCGGCCACGGCACGCATGTTCGTCACCGGGTTGAAGGTGTCGAGCAGGGCGTGGAACGGCACGATGTGGAAGGTGTTGCTGGCCGTGAAATCGAAAGGCCGCAGGGCATCGACGAGGAAGGCCGCCGTGACCAGCACCCGCAGGGCGCGCTGGTGGAGATCCTCGTTGTTCTGCCACACGTAGAAGCCGCACCAGGCCAGCGCCAGGCCGATCCACTCGCCGAGGTCCGGCTGCATGGTCTCGATGGTCACCTGGGCACCGATGATGAACAGGCCGAGAGCGGCATAAATCGACAGCGGATGCAGGCGCATGAAGCCCATGCGGCGGATGGCGGAGAACACCGCGGCATAACCGGCCGTGTAGAAGAGGATGCGGCGCCACGAGGGGGCATCCGCCTGCAGCATGTCGCGGAGGTTCACCGCCCAGTCATGGGCATGGACCGACGGCACGAAGGGAATGAGGCGGAACACCATCCACAGCACCACCACGTAACCACCATAGCGGGCGGTGGTACGGGCGTTCCAGCGCGGCATGGCGATGAAACGCGACAGCGGGACGCCCGCCAGGGCGCCGACCACGTTGGCGACCACGTCCATGCCGGAGCTGACGCGGCCCTGCAGCACCTGCTGCGCGGTCTCGAAACCGACCGAGAGCACCACTGCAGTCAAGGCCGCCACCACCAGTGCAGCGGCAAGGCCGAAGCGGCCGCGGGCCGCCCAGCCCAGCGCGGCGCCCCAGGGCAGGAACAGCACCACATTGGCAATGATGTCGCCAGGCGTGAAATCCGCCATGTTGATGCGGAACGGGCTGATGCCGCCCAGCGGGCCGGTCAGCACGAACGGGTAGAGGCAGAGGTAACCGATCACCAGGGCGCTGACGGCGAGTACCGTGAGGGCACTCGACGGCGAGGGCGCCTGGGAGGTTTCAGTGGTGGTCGACGTGTGGACGTCGGAGGCTATCGCGGACACGGGCAGGTCCTTCTGGGGATTTCCGGACCCTCAGTAGACCCCTACTGCGCGTAATAATCCCGGTACCACTTCACAAACTGGGCGATTCCCTCCTCCACTGGCGTCGCCGGGGTGTACCCGACGTCGGTCTGGAGGGCTTCGATGTCCGCCCAAGTGGCCGGCACGTCGCCGACCTGCAGCGGCAGGAAGTTCTTTTCGGCCTTGCGGCCGAGGCAATCCTCCAGCACCTCGATGTAGCGCATCAGCTCCACCGGCTGGTTGTTGCCGATGTTGTAGAGGCGATACGGCGCATTGCTGCTGGCTGGATCCGGGGCGTCGCTGTTCCAGTGGGCATCCGCGGCCGGCGGACGGTCCGAGGCACGCACCACGCCCTCGACGATGTCCGCGACATAGGTGAAATCGCGCTTGTGCCGGCCGTGGTTGAACACGTCGATGGGCTTGCCCTCGAGGATGTTCCTGGTGAACAGGAACAGCGCCATGTCGGGCCGGCCCCACGGGCCGTAGACGGTGAAGAAGCGCAGCCCCGTGGTCGGCAGGCCGTAGAGATGGGAATAGGTGTGTGCCATGAGCTCGTTCGCCTTCTTGGTGGCGGCGTAGAAGCTCAGGGGATGGTCCACGTTCTGGTGGACGCTGAAAGGCATCCGCGTGTTGGCGCCGTAGACACTGCTGGTCGAGGCATACACCAGGTGCTGCACGCCGTGGTGCCGGCAGCCCTCGAGGATGTTCGCGGTGCCCACCACATTGCTGTCCACGTAGGCCAGCGGGTTCTGCAGGCTGTAGCGCACGCCGGCCTGCGCGCCGAGGTGGATGACGCGATCGAACTTCTCGGCAGCAAACAGGGCAGGAACACCCGCCCGGTCCGCGAGGTCCAGCTTCACGAAACGGAATCCCGGCTGCTGCTGCAGCCGCGCGAGGCGTGCCTCCTTCAGGCGGACGTCGTAGTAGTCGTTGAGGTTGTCGAGACCGACGACTTCGTCACCGCGGGCGAGCAGCTTGTGGCTGGTGTGGGAACCGATGAAGCCGGCCGCACCGGTGACGAGGTATTTCATTTACAGGCGACCATCCGTGTCGGCGGCGGGGAAAAGATGCTTGATGTCGTAGAACACGTGGTTCGGCTTGGCATGGCGGCGCAGCTTGGCAGCGCCGAGCATGCGGAACTGGTCGTGCGCCACGGCCAGTACCACGGCGTCGTACTTGGCACCCTTGGCCACGGCGGTCGTCGGCGACAAACCATACTCGTGCTCGGCCTCGGCGCCGTTCGCCCAGGGATCGACGACGTCCACGCGGGCGCCGTAGCGCTCCAGCTCGCGGATGACATCCACCACCTTGGTGTTGCGCACGTCCGGGCAGTTTTCCTTGAAGGTGAGCCCGAGGACGAGGATGCGGGAGCCATCCACATGGATGCGCTTGCGGGTCATCAGCTTGATGACCTCGCCGGCGACGTAGAGCGCCAAGTTGTCGTTGATGCGCCGCCCGGCGAGGATCATCTCCGGGTGGTAGCCGATTTCCTGCGCCTTGTGGGTGAGGTAGTAAGGGTCCACGCCGATGCAGTGGCCACCCACCAGTCCCGGACGGAACGGCAGGAAGTTCCACTTGGTGCCGGCGGCCTGCAGGACCTCCTCGGTATCGATCCCGAGGCGGTTGAAGATCAGCGCCAGCTCGTTGATCAACGCGATGTTGACGTCGCGCTGGGTGTTTTCGATGACCTTAGCGGCCTCGGCCACCTTGATGCTGCTGGCCTTGTGCGTGCCGGCGGTGATGATGGTGGCATAGAGGCTGTCGACCACCTCGGCGATGGCCGGCGTGGAGCCGCTGGTGATCTTGCGGATGCTCGGCAGGCGATGCTGCTTGTCACCCGGGTTGATGCGCTCCGGGCTGTAGCCGCAGTAGAAATCGCGGTTGAACTTCAGGCCCGAGACCTTCTCGAGCACCGGCACGCAGATTTCCTCGGTGCAGCCCGGGTACACGGTGCTCTCGTAGACCACGATATCGCCCGCCTTCAGCACCTTGCCGAGCGTCTCCGAGGCCTTCACCAGCGGGGTGAGGTCCGGACGCTTGTACTGGTCGATGGGCGTGGGCACGGTGACGATGTAGAAGTTGCACTTGCGCAGCTGCGCCAGCTCGGCCGAGTACTGCAGATGCCGGGCCGTGGCCAGCTCCTCCGGGGACACCTCGAGCGTCCCGTCTTGACCGGACTTCAACTCGGCGATGCGCCGCTGGTTGATGTCGAAACCGACGGTGGGGAAGTGCTTGCCGAACTCGACCGCCAGGGGCAGGCCAACGTAACCAAGGCCCACCACGCCGATGCGGAAGGTGGGCTTGCGGGCGGCTTTGCGCGCCGCGGCGGAGGAACGGGAGGTTTTCATGGCTCCGGATTATGCCAAATCGAGTCGAGCCCAAACATGAAACCCGTCACTGATTTCGGGGGGTGGTTCGGGCGGCCTCCTAGTACCAGAGCATCAGCGCCACCAGCCCCATCGGCGCCATGGTGAGCAGGTACGGCAAGGCCATCCAGCACATGCGGCCGTAGCCCAGCCGCACCAGCGGCGCAACCGAGGAAGTCAGCAGGAACAGGAACGCGGCCTGGCCATTGGGAGTGGCGATGGACGGAATGTTGGTGCCGGTGTTCACGGCGACGGCCAGCAGGTCGAACTGCTCGCGGGTCAATTCGCCGGCGGCGAACAGGCGCTGCAGCTCGCCGATGTAGATGCTGGCCACGAAGACGTTGTCGCTGATCGCCGAGAGCAGGCCATTGGCGAGGTAGAAGGCGCCGGCCTGCGTGCGCCCCTCCAGCGTCAGCACCCAGTGGACCACCGGACCGAAGATGTCCTGGTGGTGGATGGCGCCGACGATCACGAAGAACACCACCAGCAACGCCGTGAACGGCAAGGCCGCGGTGAAGGCCTCGCCGAGGCGATGCTCGTCCGTGACACCGCAGAAGGCAGTGGCCAGGACAATGACCAGCAGGCCGACCAGCCCCACCTCGGCGACATGCAGCGCCAGCCCGAGGACCAGCAGCACGGCCACCAGCGCCTGCACGATCAGGTGCCAGCGCTGCGTGGGCGTGCGCAGGCGACGCTGCTCGCGGGCGGCGTCCTCGAGTACCGCCCGCGCCTTCTCGGGCATCGCCGCCCCGTAGCCGAACCAGCGGAAGCGCTCCACCAGCACGCAGGTCAGCAGACCGATGGCCAGCACCGGCATGGTGACCGGCGCCATCTTCCAGAAGAACTCGGCGAAGTCCCAGCCCGCTGCCTTGGCCACCAGCAGGTTCTGCGGCTCGCCCACCATGGTGCAGACGCCACCGAGCGTGGTGCCCACGGCCGCATGCATCAGCAGCCCCCGCAGGAAGGCGCGGAACTGCTCGAGATCCGCGTGCTGGAACTCGAGCACGTCATCGCCGGTCCGCGGGTCATGGTCGAGATCCAGCACGCCGGCGGAGGCGACGCGGTGGTAGAGCTGATGGCAGCCGACCGCCACGGTGATGATCACCGCCAGCACGGTGAGGGCATCGAGGAATGCCGAGAGCAAGGCCCCGAGCCCGCAGAACAACAGCGCCAGCGCCGTCTGCGACCGGACCCGCACCAGCAATCCCGAGAACAGGAACAGCAGGCCGTCGCGCAGGAAGTGGATGCCGGCGACCATGAAGATGAGCAGCAGGATCACCGGGAAGCCATGGACCACTTCCGCGTAGACCGCCTCCGGCGAGACCAGGCCGAGCAGCACTGCCTGCAGTGCCAGCAATCCCCCCGGCTGCAGCGGATAGCACTTGAGCGCCATGGCCAGCGTGAAGATGAACTCGAGCAGCAGCACCCACGTGGTGACGGCGGGCCCGGCCAGCACCAGCAGCGGCACGTTGAGCACCAGCAGCGCGAGGATGGTCTGCTTGTACCAGCGCGGCGAGGCGCCGAGGAAACTCGTGAAAAGGGTGGCAAGCATGCGTGGTCAGCCCGGGTCGAGACGGGAGAAGATCACCTGGCCACCCGAGGCTTTGGCGATGCGATCGCAGGCGGCACGGTGCTCCGCCCACTCCGCCTCGGTCGGCTCCACGACGATGACCTGCACCGGCGCGCGGCGTGCGCGTCGTTCCTCGGACACACCCCCGCCCCCCTCGCCGGCATCGAGACCGAGGCTGCTCTGGCCGCCGGTCATCGCCAGGTAGACCTCCGCCAGCAGGCGGGCGTCCAGCAGGGCGCCGTGGTAATCGCGGTTGGAGTTGTCGACGCCGTAGCGCTTGCACAGCGCATCGAGCGAGATGCGCTGGCCCGGATGGCGCTGACGCGCCAGCACCAGCGTGTCGGTCACGCGGCAGACCTCTCCCAGCGGACCGGCCGCGGGGGTCAGCCGGGCGAGTTCGGCGTCCAGGAATCCGGCATCGAACGCGGCGTTGTGCGCCAGCACCTCGGCCCCGTCGACGAACGCCAGGAAATCCGCCGCCACCTCCCGGAAACGCGGCTTGCCGCGCAACATGTCGTCGGTGATGCCAT
>JBJTPC010000478.1:0-3409 GCA_046074905.1 Gammaproteobacteria bacterium | reverse complement strand
GTCACGCGAGCGAGATGGCACGGCAATCGCGGGTCAACCTGCATCTCGAGGCAGCCCATCTGCCGCTGCTGCCCGGTGCAATGGCGGCGGCCACGGACGGAGTGCGTACTTCGGCGCATCGCCAGGCCACCGTCAGCGTTTCGGGTGTCGACCCGGTCATGCTGGCCCTCCTGCAGGATCCGCAAACCTCAGGTGGCCTGCTGGCGTCGGTGGCGCCCGAGACCATGCCGGCGCTTGCCGCCGCCGGTTGGAGCCGGATTGGCGAGGTGACGGTCGGACCCGGCGAGGTGCTGGTTCACTGATTGTCCATTCGCCCGGCGGCAACGCCCTCGTGATGCGCCTGGGAGAGTCGATTCACGAACCGGTAGCGCCAAAGCGGCAAGGCGTTGTCCCGCAGGCATTCGAGCAAGTCCCGATGGCGCGCGCAGCGCTCCGGCACGGACATCCGCAAGGCTTCCCGCAGCGCGTTGGCGATGCTGCGAGGATCTGCCGGTTCCACTTGCAGGGCTGCCGGCAATTCGAGCGCCGCGCCGGCACCCCGCGAGAGCACGAGTACCCCGGGATTGTCTGCGGGCTGTGCCGCGACGAACTCCTTCGCGAGCAGGTTCATCCCGTCCCGCAAGGGGGTGACCAGGCCGATATCGGCGCCAGCCAGCATGCCCATCAACTCCGCATGGACGACGGCACCGAACACCCAGCGCGGCGGCTGGCGCGCGTTCGCGGCGGCGCTATCCGCCAGCGCCTGGCTCTCCCGCCGGAGGAAGTCCTGCAATTGCCGGTGGGCGGGCAGTTCGAGCCGTGACGGGGTGACCAGTTGCAGGTAATCTGGCCACGCGTGCTGCATCGGCCACTCCGCCAGCAGCTGCCGAAAGGCCTGCAGGCGCTGCGGCAGACCCTTGCTCGCGTCGAGGCGGTCGGCACCGATGACGCGCGGTGCATCGCCATGGGGTGACCACCAGCGGGCCTCGGCGCGGGCCCTCATGGCCGATGCCATGTCGCGCACCGCGTCGACGTCGATGCCCAGCGGAAAGACCCCGGTGGCGCAGCGGCGTGCACGGGGGCCGGTGATTCCCGAGTGGTCGACCGCATCGGGTCCCCAGCGTCGGCGGGCCTGGTCCTGGAACAGCGCCAGATCAGGCGCTGTCTGGAAGCCGAGCAGGTCGTAGGCGAGCAGGGTATCGAGGAGTTCGCCGCCCGGTCCGCAGCGGTCGAGCGCGGGGCAGGGGACATGCAGGAAGTGCCCGAGTGGACCCGCGTAGCCTGCCTGCCGCAAGTAATGCCCCATCGGCAGCAGGTGATAGTCCTGTACCCACACGCTGTCGTCCGCACGCAGCAGCGGCAGGAGTTGGTTCGCCATGCGGGCGTTGACCTGCAGGTAGACGTGGAACCACGCGGCTTCGTGAGCTTGCCGAGGAACGTCCTGTCCATGGCTCAGTGGCCACAGCACGCCGTTGCAGAACCCGTGGTAGTAGTCGCGATGCTCCGCTGCCGAGAGACCGACAATCGCGTACTCGAGGCCGTTCCGCAGCACCCGGCGCGGTGCGGGGGAATCGGCGTCGACATGGCCACTCCAGCCGAACCAGAGACTGTCGGTGTGGCGCAGCGTCGCCGCGAGGCTCACCGCGAGACCACCGGGGGCGGCATCCGCGGGGGGTAGATCCAGACGGTTCGACACCACCACCAGACGGCTCATGGCACCTCGAGACTGGACAGGGTGCCGGCGAGCCACGCGCGGGCTGCTGCGGGATCCGGCAGGCGCCAGGACGCCTCGACGCGGTTTCCGACCGCGATGCCAAGGCCGCCGAGGCGTTCCACCGCCGCCAGTGCGGGGAGGTCCGCAAGATCATCTCCGAGGTAGACCGGTACCCTTCCGTTGAACGGCGGCTCGGCGAGAAAAGCCGCCACCGCGGTTCCCTTGTCGCTGCCGCGCGGCCGAACCTCGATCACCTGGTCACCACGCAGGACCTCAAGCCCCGGCGCAAGCAGCGATTGCACCGTTGCCAGAAGGGTCGCGTCCGGTCGCCACGGTGGCTGCGCGCGACGGAAGTGCAGGGCCAGGGCATATCCCTTGTCTTCGAGCAGCAGTCCGGGATGCTGGTCGACCCAGTGCCGGAACCGTTCGCGGATTCCCCGGCTCGCGGTCGCGAAGTGGGTGATGGCCGCGAGGTCGGCGACGGTCTTGCCACGACCGTCGCGACGAACCGTCCCGTGCAGCGCAGCCACGGGCAGTCGGAGCGGCGCCAGGTAACCATCGAGGTCGTGCAGGGAGCGACCCGTGACCATCGCCAGTGCGCCATCGAGTCGTTGATGCAGATTCGCGAGCAGCGGCACCAGATCGGCGGACACCTGAATCGACGCGGGCTCCGACGCGAAATCGACCAGGGTGCCGTCGAAATCCAGGAGCAGGCAGGCATTCCGGGGGAGGGACGGCACCGCGAAGACCGAGCGGCACATTCAGCCGTCGCCCGAGGGCACCTGGCGGCTGGGCGGGTCGTTGGCGGTCCGTTTCAGTTCCATGAACACGATTCCCCCCAGGATGAGCGCGACGCCCAACCACTGCACCGCGGTCATCCGCTCATCCAGCAGTGGCACGGCCAGCAGGATGGTCGCCGGCGGACCCACGGTGCTCGCGACCGCGGCCCGTTGCGCGCCCAGACGACGCACTCCCTCGGCGGTCATCAGCATCGCGAACACGGTAGCGATACCCACCAATCCGGCCAGCAAGGGCAAGTCCGTCATGCCGGGGAGCGGTGGCCGGGCGCTCGGGACCAGCAGGGCATGGATGGCCAGACCGATTGAAGCCGCCGTCATGGCCCATACCGTGAAACTTGCACCGCCGACTTGCGGCGTCCAGCGGTCACTGACCAGGAAATAGACCATGGTACTGGCGGCGCACAGCAGCACCAGCAGGGAGCCGTGCAGGTTGGCCTGGAAGATCCGCATATCGAAGCCGCTGACGGTCGCCGCGATGCCGACGAAAGTGGCGACCAGCGCCAGCACCAGGCGTCCGTCCGGCATCCGCCGGTTCAACAGCGAGTACGCGATGACGACCATCGAGGGGTAGGTGAACAAGAGGACCCGCTCGAGACTGGCATCGATCAGGGTCAGGGAGTAGAAGTTGATCATCGCGCCGACGTGGTAGCAGACCAGCCCGGCGCAGGCGGCAGAGACGAGGGCAGCCGGCGGCGGCTTGAGGAGGGCGGGACCGACCCGCCACCACCCCCAGAGCCAGAACACGGGTAAAGCCAGCCACATGCGGGTCACTTGCACTGCGTCGTAAGTCCACCCATGCGCGTAAAGCTTCTTGGCGAACAGAATTATTGTTACCAAATTATTACTATATTGTAATCATCATAATCATCATCGTTATTATCATCGTTATTATCATCATATTATTATTATGATATTT
>JBJTPC010000477.1:0-2209 GCA_046074905.1 Gammaproteobacteria bacterium | reverse complement strand
AGGAGCTGCAGCGCAACCTGGCCGCGCTGTCAGTCTTGGCGCGTGGAGGACGACACGTTGAGGGAGTTCAACGAGGCGGTTCGACGCAGGGGCCTCACCTGTCCGATCCCAGCGAAATTTCCCTGGATTTGTCCCAACATTTCTACCAAGTCACCCCCGAATACCATGGAGCAGCCGACGGTACTGCGAGGAGGCGCTCGCGGCGCCGATCGTTGGTGACCTCGGCCGGCGCCGCGTTTCCCCGGATCCCATTTCGTTTCCGCCTGCCAGAAATGTGAGTAACGGAGCTTGAAAGAAGTGTCCATGGTGACTCGGCAGTTGAATTCGGGATACAGGATGAGTTGCAAACCAGCACCCTGCAACCCCCGAAGGAGCCGACTGCACCATGGACGACACCGCCTATCTCGCCTGGTACGACAAGATGATGCCCGCGGACCGTGCGCCGGAGGACACGGCGGCCAATCTCGTTGGTGCGAGCTTCGACTTCTCGGATCTCTACGATCTTGAGTCTGCCTTCCAGCGGGCATCGAGGGACATGGACCGGCGCGCGCGACGGGTCGCGCTGCTTACCGAGAAGCATGGGTGGGACCTGGAGAGTGGCGTTCGAGTCATGTGCCCACTCCACCTTCAGGCGATCCTCTCCGCTCTCCCGGAGGACGAGCCTCTGGAGCCCGCAGGGGTGGGTGGTGCTCCGGCGGTGCCGTTCCGCGCCCTGCTCCGTGCCTTCCTCTTCGCCCCCTTCTTCGAGGTGGAGGACAACGCCGCCGCCCTGTGGCGCGCGCTGGCGAACAACCCGACCTTCCTGCGACGCTGCGGATTCCCTGACCACGACCTCCCCAGCGAGCGGACGCTCCAGCGGTTCAACGCGGTGATGAACGAGTCCGGGCTCTGGGGCGAGGCCCGGCGCAGGCTCGTCCGGAAGAACTACGCGACGGGCGCCCTCCGCCCTCCTCGTCGGCTCGCGATCGACCCCGGACACGAGGACGGCTACGCCGGCGTGCGTCGCCCGTGCGCTGCCTGCCGCTCGTGCGGAGGATGCCCGAAGGAGCATCAGGTCCGCACTTGCGACGTGACGGACATCGTCGCCAAGCGCGCGACCTACCAGTTCCCTGGGGTGAAGGGGGTGTTCGTCACCGACATCGACGCGGAGATGCCGATGGTGGTCGTGGCGGTCAACGCGCGGGAGTTCGACGGCAACGTGGGGGTCGATGCCGCGCTCGCGGTGGCGATGGAGTACCCCGACCAGGTGGCGACGGTGAAGGAGGCGTCGCTGGACGGCGCGTACGACGCCGCTGACCAGAAGCAGGGGATCTCCGAGGCGCTCGGTGGCGCGGACGTCCTGGTCCCCATCAACGTACGCGGTCGGAAGAGCCGGCCCGTCAAGGGCGCGCGCGGCATCGACCACATCGAGCCGAACGGCGTCCCTCACTGCATCGCCGGGCTTTCGATGAAGTACCTCGGCCGGGACGAGGTGCGCCAGGAGTACCGCTGGGGCTGTCCGAAGTTCGACCGCGCCAGTGGCACCCTGGCCTGTCCGAAGCAGGGGAGCTGCTGCCCGAACCCCGGGAAGACCGGTCGCCAGTACCGCGTCCCGCGTGCCAGCACCCCGCAGATCGACTGGAAGAACCCCCAGCACTCCGAGGACTTCAAGGAGCGATACAAGGGCCGCACCGCCGTCGAGCGCACCATCGCCCGCACGAAGCGCTCCTTCCCCTTCGAGCGCCATTGGGGCCGCGGCCGCGCTGCCTTCCAGGGCCACCTCGACAAGGGAGTCCTCGCCTTTCACGTTCTGCTCTCCGCCGCGGACGCCGCCGACCGGAGGGAGGTCAGGCGTCGACCGCTCACGCTCCACCAGCGCCACCGGGACGCCGCGTAAACCGCCGCACTGCGGGGCATCCGATCCCCTGAGCCAGTCCCCGCGCCTCCGAAGCCCCCAAAGAGGCGGGGCGCAAACATGTCCGCATCACGACGGCGCACCCCTTCGCATGAGCGTTCTGTCGGCAGCTCCATGGTTAGCGCGACCGCCCAATGCGGCGAACTTGTGTTCGACCTGAGAAAGCAAAAGGGAGGGTCGCCACCCCAGTGTCGCCGGTGCAATCAACTCTTCAAGCCTTGAGCTACCCCCGACCGGGCCGGCACACCGTCATCGAACTGGCCGGCGTGCCGCTCGGGGCCGGCGAAGATGAGATGAAGGGCCTGGCATGCTTTG
>JBJTPC010000476.1:0-2752 GCA_046074905.1 Gammaproteobacteria bacterium | reverse complement strand
GCAACCGCGGCCCCGGTGGCTCGTCCGCCTTGGGCGAACCCAGGGCGGACAGCACCTCGGCGTGCTCCCCATGGGCCGCCAGCACTCGCAGGCGGAGGAACTCCTCCTCGGCGGTCAGCGAACGCAGTGACGCGAGCGCCGCGAGCGCCGACTTGGCGCGGGTGGTCAGTCCGGCGTTGGCGGCGACCTGGGCCAGTCCCGCCCACACCTCGGGTGCGTTTGCCCAGTCCTTGGTCAACTGCACCGCCACCTGCGTGGCAGCCGCTGCATCCTCGGCCTCCATCAGGCGCAGCATCACCGTGTCGATGGCCTGACCCCGCTGCAGGGGATCCGTCCGGCGAATCTCCTGCGTGGCTTCGCGGGCCAGCGCCTGCCACTGCCCGAGAGCGAGCCGCGCTTCGTCGCGGATGCGCCGGGCCTCCGCATCGGTGGGCGAGCGGCGCAACCACTCCTCGCTGCCCTCCAGTGCCAGCGCGGGCAACTCCGTGGCCATGGCCAGTTGGGTGGCACGAACCACGGGTTCCAGGGTGTCGCTTTGGCGCCCGAGTTCCAGGTAGCGACGGATGCCCGCACCGGTTTCGCCGCGCAGCAACAGCAACTCCGCCTCGAGAACCCCCGTCGGCGCATCGGCCGGTTGCGCCGGTACAGCGACTGGCCATGCGAGGGCAAGCATCAGGGCCAGCGCCGGGACCGGGCCGGTGGACAGGAAACGACGGGGCAGGTTCATGCCGTGACTATAGCCCACGCCAACGCCCGGGGACGTACAATGCCCGGATGCCTTGCTGGCCTCCCCGGTTGCCTTGATGACCCTCGTCCTCGTCGGACTCAACCACAAGACCGCGCCCGTCGAAGTCCGCGAGAAAGTGGCTTTCGGCCCCGCGGAATTGCCCGGTGCCCTGCAGTCCCTCGCCAGACCGACGGGCCTGCGCGAAGGCTTGATCGTCTCCACCTGCAACCGCACGGAACTCTACTGCGCCGGCGAGCAACTGGACGGTGATGACCCGGCCGCCTGGCTCGAGCACTGGCATGGACAGGCCGGCCTGCGTGAACACATCTACCGGCTCGAGGACGACGCCGCGGTGGAACACCTGTTCGCGGTGGCCTCGGGCCTCGACTCCATGGTGCTGGGTGAACCGCAGATTCTCGGCCAGTTGAAGGATGCCTATCGCGCTGCCCAGGAGGCGGGTACTGCCGGTGCGCAGTTGAACCGGCTGTTCCAGGCGACCTTCGCGGTGGCGAAGCGGGTGCGTACGGAAACCGGCATCGGTGCGAATGCGGTCTCGGTGGCTTCCGCCGCCGTGGGCCTGGCGCGGCAGATCTTTTCCGGCCTCGACAACCATACCGCACTGCTGGTGGGTGCAGGCGAGACCATCGCCCTCGCCGCACGCCACCTGCACAGTCACGGCCTCGGCCGCATGATCATCGCCAATCGCACCTTGTCGCGGGCAGAGAGCCTCGCCAGCGAATTCAATGCGGCGGCCATCACCCTCGAGGCCTTGCCGAACCACCTGGCCGCGGCGGACATCGTCATCGCCTCGACGGCCAGCCCGGTCCCGGTCATCACCTTGCAGCACACGCGGGCGGCGCTGGCGGCCCGACGGCGCAAGCCGATCTTCATGGTCGACATCGCGGTACCGCGCGATATCGAGCCGGCCGTGGCGGACCTCGAGGACATCTATCTCTATACGCTCGACGACCTCCAGCAGTTCATCCGCGAAAACCTCCAGGCACGGCAGGATGCGGCCAGCGAGGCGCGCACGCTGATTGCCGAGGAACTGCAGCGTTTCCATGCCAGCCTGCGCGGTCAGGAGGCGGTGCCGGCCATCCGTGCACTGCGGACCGCGGCGGAGAACCGGCGTGCACAGACGCTGGAGCAGGCCCAGCGCCTGCTGCAGCGGGCAAGTCCCCGGAGGAGGCGCTGGAGTTCCTCGCCACCACCCTCACCTCGCGCCTGATCCACGCGCCGACGCAGGCCCTGCGTGAAGCCGGGGAACAGGGCGACGCCGAACTGGTCGAGGCGGCACGGCGCCTGTTCGGCCTGGAGCCGCCATGAAGGACACGTTGCGCCGCCGCCTCGAAGGCCTTGCAGAACGCCACGTCGAGGTCGGACGCCTGCTCGCCGAGCCATCGGTGATGGAGACGCCAGGCCAGTACCGCGAGTTGTCGCTGGAGTACGCGCGACTCGGGCCAGTGGCCGAGCGCTGGAATGCCTATGCGGCGCTCGAACGGGAGCATGCGGCGACGGCCGCGATGACCACCGACCCCGACCCCGACGTCCGGACGATGGCCGCCGAGGAGTTGCGTACCCTCGATGCGCGACTCGAGACCGAGGGCGAGGAGTTGCAAGGTTACCTCGTACCGGTGGACCCACTGGACGCGCGCGACGTGTTCCTCGAAATCCGTGCCGCGGCCGGTGGCGACGAGGCGGCAATCTTCGCCGGAGACCTGCTGCGCATGTACACGCGCTACGCCGACAGCCAGGGATGGCGCGTGGAACTGCTCAGCGAGAGCCGTGGCGAGCATGGCGGCTACCGCGAGGTGGTCACGCGCGTCAGCGGCAAGGAGGTGTACGGGCACCTGAAGTTCGAGAGCGGCACCCACCGCGTGCAGCGCGTGCCGGCCACCGAGGCGCAGGGCCGTATCCACACCAGCACCTGCACGGTCGCCGTGCTGCCTGAGCAGGACGAGGTGGCGGGTGTGGTGCTCAACGATGCGGAACTGCGCGTCGATACCTTCCGGGCCAGCGGCGCCG
>JBJTPC010000475.1:0-2558 GCA_046074905.1 Gammaproteobacteria bacterium | reverse complement strand
GTCATGCAGGTGGCCATTGTCGCCGCCGGCTTCACGCCGGGCGAGGCGGACCAGTTGCGGCGCGCGATGGCGGCCTGGAAACGCCGCGGCGGTCTCGGTCCCTTCGAGGAGCGCCTGCTGGAGGGCATGCGCCTGCGCGGTTATCCGGCCGCCTTCGCCGAGCAGTTGTTCCGCCAGATCCGCGGTTTCGGCGAATACGGCTTTCCGGAGTCCCACGCCGCCAGCTTCGCGCTGCTGGTGTATGTCTCCGCATGGATCAAGTGCCATGCCCCGGCTGCCTTCCTGGCCGCGTTGCTGGACAGTCAGCCGATGGGTTTCTATGCGCCGGCCCAGTTGGTGCGCGACGCACGCCTGCACGGGGTCGAGGTGCGGGCCGCCACGGTGCAGCACAGCGATTGGGGTTGTCGACTCGAGCAGGCTGCGGATGGACATCCGGCAGTCCGTCTGGGCTTGTCACGTGTTGCCGGGTTCGGTGCGGAGGCCGCACGGCGGGTGATGACGGCCAGGAGCGCACAGGGTGCCTTCGCCAGCGTCCAGGAATTGGCGACGCGCGCCGGATTGGCACGGCGCGAGCTGGCGGCACTGGCCGCTGCGGGTGCCCTCGAAGGGCTGGCAGGACATCGGCATCGTGCCGCCTGGGAAGTGGCCGGCGTGGAAGAAGACCTGCCATTGTTCGCGCAGCCGCGGTTCAACGAGGCGACACCGCTGCTGCGCGCGCCCACACCGGGCGAGAATGTCGTGGCGGACTATCGCCAGCTCGGGTTGACGCTCGGGCCACATCCCCTGCAGTTGCTGCGCGAGTCGTTGTCGCACAGCGGTGCCATCAGTGCCGAGGAGATGCAGCGCTTGGCGCATGGCACCCGCGTGCGGGTGGCCGGACTGGTCCTGGTGCGGCAGCGGCCGGGTACCGCCAGTGGCGTGACATTCATCACCCTCGAGGACGAGACCGGTGTGGTGAATCTCGTCGTCTGGAAGCGCATCGCTGCACGCGACCGGCGGGCGTTGGTGGGCTCACGCCTGCTGTGGGCCGAGGGTGAAGTGCAACGCGAGGGCGACGTGGTGCACGTGGTGGTACGGCGGTTGCGCGACGAGTCCGTGCGCCTCGGCCAACTGGTGGCTCGCTCGCGGGATTTCCACTAGCGGCGCCGCTTGCGGCGCGTCGGGGGTGACGGCTCGGGTGCCAGGCCCTCGAGATCCTCGTCGAAATCGGCGAGCAGTTCCGCCGTACGCCGGTCCTCGAGATATTTTTCCAGGCGTCGCCACGCGGGTTCTCCCGCCGGCTTGTGTCCCCCCCGCCGGCGCTGGCGGTCGAGATCCTTGAAGACCGCATCGATGTCCATATCCTCGCCACCGGCGAGGGCATCCTCATCGGCCTCTTCGAAGTCTTCCGCGTCTTTTTCCGCCATGACATGCACCGCGAAAACAGGCTGGCCATCACGCCGGGGTGCTGGCCAGGACACGCAGGCCGACGCCCCGAGACTGTCTGGCGCGATTTATAAGACAAGGAGCGAGTCACTGACAAGAGGGGACGGTGCCCCGCCGGGTCAGGCGAGTTCCTGCCGCAAGGCGTCGATGGCCTGGTCGAGGCCGGCATCGTCGATGTCGAGATGCGTGACCAGGCGCAGTTGGTAGAGGCCCGTGACCAGCACGCCCCGTACGGCGAGACGCCCCACGAGCCCCGGCGCACGCTCGCGTGGCACATCGATGAACACGATGTTGGTTTGGGGTTCCTGGACCTGCACGCCGGGCAGGTCCCGCAAGGCCGCCGCCAGTTGCTGCGCGCGGGCGTGGTCGTCTGCCAGTCGTCGCACGTGGTGCTCAAGCGCGTGATGCGCGGCCGCCGCCAGGAAACCGGCCTGGCGCATCCCGCCACCGGCCATCTTGCGGATACGCAAGGCGCGATCGATGAGTTCCTGCGGGCCGCAGAGGACCGACCCGACCGGCGCTCCCAGTCCCTTTGAGAAGCACACCGAGACGGTGTCGAACGGCGCACAGATTGCACGGGCTGCCGCGTAGGGATCATCCGCATGGGGGTTGCCGGGAACGGAGGCCAGCTTCACCGCGGCATTGAACAATCGCGCACCGTCGAGGTGCACCCCCAGTCCATGGCGCCGCGCGAGGGCAGAGGCTGCCTCGAGATAGTCGAGCGGCAGCACCTTGCCGCCGATGGTGTTCTCGAGGGCGAGCAGGCGGGTTCTCGCGTAGTGGGGATCATCCGGTTTGATGGCGGACTCGATATCCGCCAGCGCCAGCGAGCCGTCGGCCTGATGGCGGATCGGTTGCGGCTGGATGGAGCCCAGCACTGCCGCACCGCCCGCTTCCCAGCGGAAAGTGTGGGCGAACTCGCCGACGAGGTACTCGTCTCCACGCCCACAATGGGCCAGCAGCGCGCAGAAGTTGCTTTGCGTGCCGCTCGGCATGAACAGCGCCGCCGCGAAGCCGAGTCGGGCGGCGACGGCGGCCTGCAGCGCATTGACCGAGGGATCGTCGCCGAACACGTCGTCACCGACCTCCGCAGCGGCCATGGCGGCACGCATCGCCGGTGTCGGCCGCGTGAC
>JBJTPC010000474.1:0-5888 GCA_046074905.1 Gammaproteobacteria bacterium | reverse complement strand
GGCTGGAGCCTGGCCTGGTGGCTTGGCTGCATCCCGGACAAGACCTTCGAGATCATCGCCAGCCAGCCGTGGTTCTCCCCACCGAACTTGCTGGCGCATGGCGTGGCCTTCGAATGGTCGATGCTGCCGCCCTTCATCGTCGCCGCGCTGGCCTCTACCCTGAAAAGCGTCGGCGACCTGACCGTATGCCAGCGAGCCAACGATCCTGCCTGGCAGCGAATCGACATGGGATCCGCATCGCGTGGAGCGACCGCCCTCGGGCTGACAACCCTGATCAGCGGCGCCATCGGCACGATGGGTCACAGCGCCTCCTCGAGCAATGTCGGCTTGTCGGTGGCCAGTGGCGCGACAAGCCGCTACATCGGTTACAGCCTCGGTGTGCTGCTGTTGCTGCTGGCCTTCGCGCCCAAAGTGTCGACGGCCATCGCCTTGACGCCGGTCCCCGTCATCGGCGCCACGTTGATGTTCGCGGTCGCCACGATGGTGGTGGCGGGCGTGCAAATCATGGCCACGCGGCTGACGAACATCAGGCGGACGATGGTGGCCGGGACGGCAATCGGCTTCTCGTTGAGCGTGGCGCTCATGCCGCACTTGTACGTCAACGTGCCGCCGGTGCTGCAGCCCATTACCGCTTCCGCAGTTGCCAGTGCGGCCATCCTGGTCATCCTGCTCCATTCGATCCTGAGAATCGGCACGAGTCACTCAATCCACTTTTCCGTACCCTTGGCCGGGGATACTTCACACCTGGTGCGCGCCCGACTGCTGGAGTTCGGTGAATCGGTCGGTGCCCGTCGGGACGTGATTGCCAAGGCGACGGATACGCTGAATGACGCCCTGGAAGCCCTGGCGCTCGGTCTCGCGAAGGGACCCGAAGTCCATGTCGATGCTTCATTCGACGAGTTCAGCCTGGATCTCGTGGTGCGCTATGCGGGTCATCCGTTCGCGGTTCTGGACAGGGCGCCCACCGCCGAGGAACTCCTGGACGGACCGCTCGAGGTGAGCCGGTTGGCCTGCTATCTGGTCAGGCGCCGTGCCGATCGGCTCGCGGTCGACTACGACGGAACGCTGAGCCAGGTGCGAATCCACTTCGAGCACTGAGCCGGTGCGTAGTCGCTCGCGGCGTGTCGTGGGCCTTCGCTCGCGGTGACCGCTGGTTCCCGCTGGCGAAGGTATTCACCGTCGGGGTCGGGGGGTACGCCTTGCGGACGGCTTGCCACTGCGGAAAGCCCGCTGCACGTGCCGCTCGATCTCCTCCATCGGCAGGACCTCGGCCCCTTTTTCGGTAACGAACGCGAGGAATTTCTCGGCCACCAGCGACAGCTTCCGGGTACGCCACTGCACCACCGACCAGTGCGTCATCAGCGGGAAGCCTTCCACCGGCAATTGCACCAGTCCTTCCCGCTCGGCGTTGGCGAGTGCGTAGGCCGAGAGGATGGCAATCCCCATGTTCTCCATGACCGCGAACTTGATCGCTTCATTGCTCTCGATGACCATGGCCCGGCCGAGTTTCAGACGCTGCTCGCGCAGGTGTCGCTCGACCGCGTTGCGCGTGCCGGATCCGGGCTCCCGCATCAGGAACTTCTCGCCCGCCAGTTGTGACCACTTCAGCGGGTGCGCATTGGCGAGGGGATGGTCTTTCGAGGCGATGACCACCAGCGGGTTCGGCAGGAGGCGATGCGCGGCGACATCGGCGTCCTCGGGGGGATCGCTGAAGATGTAGAGATCGTCGAGATTGCGGTCGAGCCGGTCGATGATCTGCTGCCGGTTGCCGACGAGGAACTCGACATCGATGCCCGGATACTGGCGGCAGAAGGGGCCGAGCAGCCGCGGCAGGAAGTACTTGGCGGTAGTCACCACCGAGATGCGGAAATGACCGGCCGTCAGTCCTTGCAGGGCATCGAGGCGGTCGTTGAGGCGCCGTGCGGCCTCGAGGATCTCCTGACCGGTGCGCACCACTTCCTCGCCTGCCTGCGTGAGTTGCAGTCGCTTGCCCACCACCTGGTGCAGGGGCAGCCCCACGGTCTCGGCCAACTTGTGCACCTGGATGGACACCGCCGCATGGCTGAGGAACAGTGCCTCGGCAGCCCGGGAGATGCTGCGGGTCTCGGCCACCTTCATGAAGATTTCCAGCTGGCGAAGCGTGCCGAGGCGGTGCCGTCGATGTTTTTCCGGACTCATGTTCCAGACTCAAGATAGGTAACGGTTAATAAACAATAAACGAAAATAACATCAACTATCATCTAAAGATACCGACGGCTACGATTCGCGCCCTGTCTCCGGTCATCGAAGCGAGTAACCCGCCGTGCGACCCCATGTCGAACTGATCGACGAAAAAGACCTGATCTGGCATCCCGCGGAGTTCTTCCATGCCCGCGGGGCGGCCCGCCAGCGTCATCTCTGCTACGACGAGGAGAACGGGGCTGCGTCCCTCAAGGTGCATTTCGACAGCGACTGGACGCGACCGGCCGGCCTCCACGCGGCCCAGACGGAGTGGTTCGTGCTCGAGGGGCATATCCGCCTCGGTGATCGGGCGTTGGGACCCGGTGGATATTGGTGTGCGCCCCGCGGGACCTGGACACCGGCGCTGGAGGTTGCCGCAGGGACCGTGGTGCTGTTGTTCCGCGAGTATGCGGATGCCACGTTCACACCCGGCATGCCGGATGCCCCCGGCGTGAATGCCGCTTCCGGACTGGTGGTACAGGACTCTGCCGCCATGGATTGGTATGCGATCACCGACCCGGACCACGGCAGTCCGATGGACTTCGAGCGTGGGGGAACGCCGGTTCCCGGGCTCTACATCAAGTTGCTGTATCGCGATCCGGTGACCGGCTTCTACACGCGCCTCATCAAGGCCAAGCCAGGGTGGCGGGAACACCCGCTGGCCCATCATCCGGTGTTCGAGGAGGCTTACTGCCTCGAGGGCGATTTCCACTACAACTTCGGTTCCATGACCGCAGGGCAGTACTTCTTCCGGCCTGCGGGCGTGCGCCACGGTGATTTCACCGCCGGCGAGAGGATGGGCTGTACCTGGATCCTGCGTTGCGATGGTGACCTGGTCGACTGGTATACCGACAATGCGCGCGTGGTGATGCAGGGGGATCCGGTGAATTGGGGTCCCGACTTCCCGGGATCCGAGCCCCCGGCCTTCATCCAGCCGGTGCGCTCGCGGTCCATCGGCCCCTGGCGCAATCCCGATTACCAGTGAGCTCGCCAAACCCGTAGGAGCGATGATCCATGCCTGATGCCCTCGGTTGGCGTGCCAAGTTCGGCGTGCTGGGACCGTCGACGAATACCATCGTCCAGCCGGAGTTCGACGATCTGCGCGTTCCGGGCGTGACGAACCATTACAGCCGCATCGTGGTACGCAATGCGCAGGCGGTCTCCGACGAGACCTTCATCGCCGGCACCATGGAAATCTCCGACAACACCCTCGAGGCGGTGCGTGGCGTGCTGACCTGTGGCCCGGACTACCTGATCATGGGCATGTCGGCGGTGACCTTCTACGGTGGCGCGGAGGGCGCACGTGCCTGGCGCCGACGGGTGGAGGACGCCTCGGGTCTGCGCATCTCCATCGGTTCGGAAGCCCTGGCCGCCGCCATTGCCGCGTTGGGCGGCATCCGCCGCGTCGCAGTGCTCTCGCCCTACTTTCCGGCGGCCAACCGCGAGGTCATCCGCTTTCTCGCCGATCAGGGCATCGAGACCGTCCGTGATGAATGCCTGCGCTGCCGTAGCTGGACGGCCATCGCCGAAGTGGACGAGGCGACGCTGCGTGCCGCGACGAACCGGCTGAATGGAGACGACATCGACGCCATCGTGCAGGTGGGAACGAACCTGTGCATGTTGCGGCTGGCAGCCCGACTCGAACTCGAACTCGACAAGCCCGTGATCGCCCTCAACGCGGCCACTTACTGGCACGCCCTGCGGCAGTTCGGGATCGAGGATCGTCTGCCGGGATTCGGGCGCTTGCTGGCAACGCGCTAGGCGGCCGCCGCGGCGGGCCCGATGCGGTCGATGCCCTGCGCCGCCAGCGAGGCGACCACGGTAGCGCGATCGACGTCCTGGACCGCGCCGCCTGCCGACAGTGCCATCACCGCGGTGGTGCCCACCGCCTGTCCCATCGCCATGCACTGCGGCATGCCGCGCACCGAGGCGAATGCCATCGGGTCGGCGCAGATCAGCCGTCCGGCGAAGGCGAGGTTGCGCAGGGCCTGCGGCAGCAGTGAACGCAGCGGAATGGTGTAGTAGGCACCCCGGCCGACTGCGGCTTCATGGGTCATGGCGCCATCGCCGCGCATCACGTCATCCACGGGGTTGTCGCAGGCGACGATGCCGTCCTCGAACTTGGTCGCCCGGGCGATCTCCTCTCCCGTGATGCGATGCAGGGCCTGCAATCGGCGCGTCTCGCGCACCCCCACGGTGGGCCCGAGGTCGGTCATGCGCGCATGCTCGAAGCCGGGCACGCTCTCCGTCAGGAAGCGGGCCACCTGGCGGCACCGGCGGCGACCTTCCTGCGTCGCCCGGACGACGGCGCCCGGATCAGTGCCGTCGACGCCGCGGATATGCACGGTGTTGCAGAACACGGCGCCGGGATGGAAGCCCTTCATGAGGTAGAGCTTGGCCAGATCGGGATGGAGTCGACCCTCCGCCACGCCGGCGGCGGCATGACGCGTGAAATACGGGTCTTCCTCGGCAAAGACCCGCTCCCAATCCGCGCCGATCATCGTGAAAGACAGCGTCACGCCCATCATGTCGCCCGCCCCGTTGCCCACCGTGTAGGGCACGCCGGCCTTCGCGGCGGTTTCGCCATCGCCGGAGCAGTCGAGAACCATGCCGGGACGAAAGGTGAGCGGACCGCGTCGGTCGTAGGTCTCGACGGCCACGATACGCTGGTCCACCACCCGCGGTGCACCGGCAAGGGTGTTCAGGTGTACGGCAACCCCGGCTTCCTCGAGCATCTCGAACATCGTGAAGGTGGCGGAGTCGTGGTCGTAGATGACTTCGGCCCCGAAGTTCTCGAGCGTGGATGGGCGCACCAGCGCCGCAGGGGGCGTCAGGTTCATCATCCGTTCGGTCAGTTCGGCGAAGATGCCGCCGATGCTTTTCCCGACGGGGTAGCCGCCTCCCCAGGGCATCCCGGGACAGAATGCCATCACGCCGCCGATCTTCGCCGTGCCTTCCACGAGGCTCACCCTGGCGCCCTGCCGCGCGACTGCCAATGCGGCACCGAAACCGGCCGTGCCTCCGCCGATGACCAGCACGTCCGTCGATGTTTCCCGTGGGGGCGACACGGGGAATTCCTCGGGTGATACCTGCAGTCACCTGCATGCTAAGCGGGCGCGGCGGCCTCCGCCAGCTAGAAAAACTCCACCGCTCGATAGATCAACTCATGCGTCCTGCCAGGGCCGGCAGGAAGACCTCCGTGACAAGGAGTGGAGTCCCCCGGCGCAGGAACACCGAGCGCCGCGCCAGCAGATGTACCGGCAACTCGCCGCCACCCATCCATTGGCTGCGGAGACGGCGTACCAGCGGGTGATGCCGGGGCAGCCGGCCGAATTGCATCGGTTGCCGCTGGACCAACGGGTCCGTGAACAGCGCTTCCCCGAGAGGACGGTTGCCGAGGCCCTTGAGGAGACGCCACCAGCCGTTGAGCGCGGAGAGTGTGGTCACGCTGTGTGCGTAGACGAGCGCGACGTCGCCGTCACGCAGGAGGACTTCCCGCACCAAGGCGGGACCCTGCGACGGCAGACGCACCAGGGCTCGCTCGTCCTCGCGGGCACAGCGTGCGTGCTCAGTTGCCCGCTGGAGAGCCGGTGTGTGTCCGGACCGCGAGGCCAGGGGGCAGGCGATTGCCGCTCAGGCGGTTGGCGGCGCATCCCAGCAGCAGCAGG
>JBJTPC010000473.1:0-3377 GCA_046074905.1 Gammaproteobacteria bacterium | reverse complement strand
CCTCGTGGCCCGGCGTGTCGAGCAGGTTCACGATGGTGTCGCCATAGGGGAACTGCATCACCGACGAGGTAACGGAGATACCGCGCTGCTGCTCCAGCGCCATCCAGTCGGAAGTGGCATGACGGGCAGCCTTGCGGCCCTTGACCGTACCGGCCATCTGGATGGCACCCCCGAACAGCAGGAGCTTTTCCGTCAGCGTGGTCTTGCCGGCGTCAGGGTGGGAGATGATGGCGAATGTGCGTCGTGGCTGGCTCATGGAAATTCCGGGCCGTGGAATCGTTGTAACGGGACTGCCGGCGACGGGGCCGCGGGCGTCGGGGGAAGGGTCATCCGCTCCGGGAAGCCGCCCGGCTACGGCTCACCGGGCAGGGGCGCGGCCGAAGGCACGTCGGGGTGCGGCCATCGGGTGAGGTCGAGGCGAAACACCCAGGCATCCTCGCGCCCGCCGACGGCCTGGTAGTAACCACGGCGGAGCCCGACTTGCTCGAAGCCGGCACTGGCGTACAGGCGCAGTGCATGCTCGTTGCTCGGGCGAACCTCGAGAAAGGCAGTCTCGTTGCCGGCCCGCCGCGCCAGGCCCAGCATCCAGTAAAGCAGGCTCCGGCCGGCACCGCAGCCGCGCAACGAGGCGTCGACGCACAAATTGAGGACGTGCGCCTCGCCCGCGCCCATGGAGAGGATGCCGTAGCCGCAGAGGCCATCGCGATCCTCGAGGACACGGCAGGAATAGCCGACCCGCAGACAGTCCCGGAAGATGCCCTCGCTCCACGGAAATGCGTAACTCTCGATCTCGATGCCCACCACCGCAGGCAGGTCGGCATCACGCATGCGCCGCTGGCGCAGGGCCTCCGGCAGGGCTCGGACGGCGAGACGGGAGTTCACGGCGCGGCCGGACGCGGCGCCACCTGCGCCATCGCGAACTGGAGGTCATCCCAGGCCTTGCGTTTCTCGGCGGGTGCGCGCAGGAGGTAGGCGGGATGGTACGTGACGACCACCGGCCATTGGCGTGGACCGACGCGGTGCAGCTGGCCGCGCAACTTGCCCAGCGGCGCGTCCGTACCAAGCAAGTTCCGCGCCGCCACACGACCAAGGCAGAGGATCAACCCGGGATTCACCAGCTCGATCTGGTTCATCAGGTACGGCAGGCACTCCGCCACTTCCGGCGGCTCGGGATCGCGGTTGTTCGGAGGGCGGCACTTGAGCACGTTGGCGATGAAGACCTCATCGCGCTCCAGACCGCAGGCCTTGAGCATCGCGTTGAGCAATTGCCCCGCCCGCCCCACGAACGGCTCGCCCTGCTGGTCCTCGTCCGCGCCCGGGGCCTCGCCGACCACCATCCAGCGAGCGGCACGGTCACCTGCCCCGAACACCGTCCGGGTGCGGGTCTCGCAGAGCCCGCAGCGACGGCAGCCCGACACCTCGTGGGCGAGCGCCTCCCAATCGAGAGCGCCGGCCGGGTGCGAGGTCTTCGCGACCCGCGCCATCAGCGGCTCCGGAGCCGCCGGCGCGCGCGCGGACCGCGGCGCGGGCACGGCCGCTTCCGGGCTGCTGGAAAATCGCCCCGGACTGGACGGCGGCGGGACGGGGGCGGGCCCGGCCACCGCGAGGATCTCTTGCGGCGGCGCCACCCCGGGTGCCGCGGGCACCGCATCACGCAAATCGAAGGCGTCGATGCCCATCGCCTCGAGGTAGGCCAAGCGCCGCGCGTCCATGATTCAGGGCTCACCCGCCTCGCGGGGACGGCGGCGGAAGAGCCGGCGGAACACCCAGAGCGTCGGCGCCGACATCGCGAAGGTCGCGCTGATCAGCAACAGTACCACCGGAGGATTGGACGCGACTGCCATGAAAAACAGCGGCACCAGCAGCAGGGAGGCGAACTTGACGCGCCGCGTCGAGCCTGACTCCCCACCCTTGCCCTTGAAGCTCGGATACGCGAACTGGCTGACCATCAGCGCGCCGGCAAGTGCCGTGACCCCGAAACCCAGCGCAAAGCCGGCCAACCCCGCGTAACTGCCGAGGCCGTAGGTATCGGCGGTCCAGATGCCGCTGGCGACGAGAGCGGCCGCGGCAGGCGACGGCAGACCCTCGAAGTAACGCTTGTCGACCACCGAGGTTCGGGTATTGAAGCGCGCCAGACGCAGGGCCGCGGCCACCGCGTAGAAAAACGCCGCCAGCCAACCGAAACGCGCCCAGGCCGCGCCGTAGTCGGCGATGCCCGCGATACCCCACTGGTAGCAGATGAGTGCCGGCGCCACGCCGAAGGACACCATGTCCGACAGGCTGTCGTATTCCTTCCCGAAAGCGCTCTCGGTCTTGGTCCAGCGCGCTACGCGACCATCGAGTCCATCGAACACACCGGCCAGGAACAGGGACATCGCCGCGCGGTCCAGGTGCCCGTTGATCGCCGCGACGATGGCGTAGAAACCGCCAAACAGGGCGGCAGTCGTGAACAGGTTGGGCAGCAGGTAGATGGCTCGCCGCGGGCGGGACGACTCTGGAAAGGGCATGTTCGTTCCCGGAGAAGGTGGAAAGGCAGGGGAATGATACTTCACCTCGGCTAAAATGCCGGGGCTCCAGCCAACGCACCCGAGACCCCCCATGCGCCTGTCCAGCTACCCCGTTGCCAATCTCAAGGAAGTCCCCGCCGAGGCGGAGGTCATCTCCCACCAGTTGATGCTGCGCGCGGGACTGATCCGGCGCCTGGCGGCAGGACAGTACACCTGGCTGCCAATGGGACTGCGCGTCTTGCGCAAGGTCGAGAACATCATCCGCGAGGAAATGGACCGCGCCGGTGCACTGGAGGTGCTGATGCCCACCACCCAGCCGGCGGAACTGTGGGAGGAAAGCGGCCGCTGGGGGCAATTCGGGCCCGAACTCCTCCGCTTCAAGGACCGCCACCAGCGCGACTTCGTCTACGGCCCCACCCACGAGGAGGTCATCACCGACCTCGCGCGCCGCGAACTGCGCAGCTATCGCCAGTTGCCGGTCAACTTCTACCAGATCCAGCTGAAGTTCCGTGACGAGGTGCGCCCGCGGTTCGGCGTCATGCGTGCCCGCGAATTCCTCATGAAGGACGCGTACAGCTTCCACCTCGACGAAGCCTGCCTGCAGCGTGGCTACGACGCGATGTACCGCGCCTATACCGCGATCTTTTCGCGCATGGGGCTCGATTTCCGTGCGGTTCAGGCGGATACGGGCAGCATCGGCGGTACCGGCTCGCAGGAGTTCCACGTCCTCGCGGAATCGGGGGAGGATGCGATCGCCTTCTCCGATGGTGACGACTACGCCGCAAACGTCGAGAAAGCCGAGGCCGTGGCCCCGAGCGGGCCGCGGCCGGCCGCGGCACTCGACCTCGAGGAAGTGGAGACGCCACGCAC
>JBJTPC010000472.1:0-2065 GCA_046074905.1 Gammaproteobacteria bacterium | reverse complement strand
GTAAGCACCCGGCGCGGATCGGCGCCGCGCCGCAGCAGGCGCACCGCCACCGCCGCGTCCACGCGGGATCGGTCCAGGGCGGCCCTGGCAGAGAGCCAGTCCGCGATGCGCCTTGCGGCCTCACGCCACTCGTCCCGGGCGGAAGCGGCGGTCAAGCCGGGCGTGGACGTACCCACCGCGGCATCGCGGCCGCGGTGGGGAACGATCGTCGGCGCGAGGCCCGCGAGGAGCGCCGCGCCGCCTGGATCCACCGCGGCTGCGGCGTACCGCAGCCGCGCCCAGGGGTAGGTCCCATCGGGCCGCTCGTGGAGGGGCTTAAGGTTCGTGAAGCCGGGTAGCCGCCCCACCTGACCACCGGACGCGGCGCCAGGGTCACCCCCAAGCTCGCGTGCCAGCCGTCGCGCCGCCGCCGTCGCAAGAGGCGGCTCGATGCGCTCAGCAGACACGGTGACCCATACCTGGTGGGATCCCGGCGAGCTCTCCACCACGGCCGCAGGGCGGTGCCTGCCCTGGAGGGTCGCCAAGCTACCCGCACCCAGATCGTCCACGAGCACGTGACGCCCGTCGAGCGGTCGACCGTAGACATGGTGTCCTGCCGCATTCATAGCTCGCAACCACCCGGTGCAGCGAACCAGCGCCTCCGCGTCGAAGCGGCGCAGGGTCGCCCGCCCGCCACCGGCGGGAACGAGGCGCACGTCGTAGAGCTCGGCGGGGAGCGCGGCAGTCCACCGGCCGAGCGCCCGCGCCGTCAGGCTCGCGCTCATGCCTGCCCTCCGTCGGTGGACTCAACGCGGCGGAACCCAACCTCGCCGCGCCCGCCGGCGTAGGGCCTGTCGTCGCGCCCGCGCGCAGCTGCCAGCACGGCCTTCGCGGCGGCACGGGCGTCGTGGCCCATCAGCGCCGCACCGAGCGCCTGCCGCAGGGACCGCATCACCAGCCGCACAGTTGCCTGCCCAGCCCCCAGCGCGGCTCTGAGCTCCGCCAGGAGGCCCCGGGGCAGCGGGGGAAGCGCGGACGCGTCAGTCAACCCGGCCTCCTGCGCCACGTCGTCGAGGACGCCCTCCACCAGGCGGTCGAGGGCCCAGCCCGGGGGTGGGCCAACCTCAAGCGTCAGCAGGCGGTCGAGCAGGGCTCCCGGCAGGCCAGATGCGTCGTTGGCGGTCACGACCCAGCTCACGTGGCTGAGATCGAGGGGTGCCAACAGGAACGGGTCGAGGAAGCCACGGCTTCCTTCCACATCGAGCTGTGTCAGCAGGAACTCCGCCGGGGTGCCATACCTGTCGTCGCTCCCGGCCCGATCCAGATCGTCGACCACCACCAGGGGGTTGAGCACCGCGGAGCTCGCGACGAGGTCTGCGGCGAGGCAGGGGCGCCCGCCGCGCCAACCCCGGCCGTTGCCCGCCAGCGCCGTCACAGCGCTGCCGTCGGAGATCGCGAGGCGGCGCCAGGGCAGCCGGCAGGCCTCCGCGAGCAGCCGACAGAGCCGGGTCTTGCCCACGCCCGGCGGCCCCAGCACGAGCAGCGGGGGCAGCCGGCATGCACCGTCGCCCAGGCCGCGCAGCGCCACCTCGCGCACGATGGCGCGGATGGCGTCCGACATCCAGGGGAACTCCCCCACCAGGTGGCACTCCAGCGCGGCGGGGTCCGGCGCAGGCAGCAGCGGCAACGGTCGGGAGAGGCCGCAGTAGCGCTCCAGCTGCCGCGCCTCTCCCTCGTCCCCGCTCGATGGCACCGGCCCCAGCAGCAACGGCCGCATCGCAGGTGCGGGAAGCAGCCCGTCCGGCCGGGCCGCTACGAGGGCCGCTGCGGCCTGCGCGAAGAGCGCCACCGCGCCTGGCCGCGCCCGCAGGCTCGCCGCCTCGGCTGCCGTGAGTGCGTGCGGCACCCCCCCTGCGCCCAGGGCCGGCTGGGGCCAGAGGCCGCATGCCCGAGCCGCCTCGACGAGCGCGGCGGCCCCGGCGGCGTGGCCGCCGCCCTCCAGTGCGACAGCAACCTCGAGAGCCCCGAGGCAAGGCCCGGGTGCGCCTGAGCCCACCGCGTCGACGTGACCGGCCAGTGCGCCGAG
>JBJTPC010000471.1:0-2369 GCA_046074905.1 Gammaproteobacteria bacterium | reverse complement strand
TACGCCTCGCTCCGCGTCGATTTCGCCACGCGCGAGCACCGCCTGGTCTTCACGCAGGACGGCACCGTGGCGTACCTCCCGCTGGACGGGCTTGCTCAGGACAGCGGGCCGGCACCCGCCGCGGCCACGCCGACGTGGAGCTCCGCGGTGCGTCCGGTGGCGGCCCGATAACCCTCGATCATCCGCCCGCAGAAGTCCTCGACCGCCTCGGGGTCGACCAGGTTGACCGTGCAGCCGCCGAATCCGCCACCGGTCATGCGTGCGCCATGGATGCCGGGCAGCGTGGCGGCCAGTTCCCCGGCCAGGTCCACCAGCACATCCAGCTCGCGACAGCTGACCGCGTAGTCTTCGCGCAGGCTCGCATGCGAGGCGGCCAGCAACTGCCCGGCTGCGGCGAGATCTCCCGCCTGCAAGACTTCGCGCATCCTTTCCACGCGGGCATTCTCGGTGAGCACGTGGCGACAACGTCGCAGGAGCACCGGATTCATGTCGGGCCCTGCGGCGGCCAGCTCCGTCAACGTGACCTCGCGCAGGCTCCCGGGAGCCTCACGGTCCCGCTGTGCTGCCCGCCGCTGGGCGGCAAGGGCCTGCAGGCCGGCCTCGCATTCCTCGCGACGGCGGTTGTATTCGCCGCCGGCCAACGCGTGGCGAACACCACTGTTGCAGATCACGATGGCGGTCCGACCGACCTGCAGGGGTTGCCAATCCCGCGAGCGGCAATCCAGCAGGAGGGCATGACCGGCGACCCCATGGGTTGCCGCGAAGGGATCCATGAGCCCGCAGCGCGTCCCGACATACTCGTTCTCGGCCTGGCGGCAGAGCTCCGCCACCTGCATGCGGTCGGGGGCGTGGTCGGTGAGCGAGAGGAGTGACCAGGCGGTGGCGACTTCCAGCGAGGCCGAGGAGCTCAAGCCGGCGCCGAGCGGTATATCGCCCTCCACCAGCAAGTCAGCGGCGGGAACGGGCAGGCCTGCGCGTCCCAGGGCCCAGACCACACCGACCGGGTAGTCGAACCAACGTCCCGTCCGCGGCGGCGGCGGGGTGCTCGAGAAATCCTGCGGCAATTCGAGCTCGATGCCACCCTCGACGTTCAGAGAGCGCAGCGACAAGCGTCGGTCGCGGCGGGGGGCGATGGCCACCCGCGTTTCGAATTGCAGGGCGATCGGCATCACCCAGCCGTCGTTGTAGTCGGTGTGCTCGCCGATCAGGTTCACGCGACCCGGTGCGCGATACAGGCGCGGCATGGCGCCGTGCAGTTGCCGGAAATGCCGGACGAGGGGGTGGATGCGCGGATCGCCGTGGTTCATGGGGTCATGCGTTTCCGGGTACAGGATAGTCGGGAATCGCGCCGGTGCGTGATGCAACCAGCGCGCCCACGCGCAGCGCGCGCTCCAGGGCCTGCGGCGGTGGCAGACCCTGCAGCAGGGATACCGTGAGCATGGCGAGGAAGGAGTCGCCGGCGCCTACCGTGTCCAGCACCTGCACCGGCACCGCCGCCCCACGGTATTCCACGCCATCCACCCAGAGCGAGGCGCCGTTGCCGCCGCGCGTGATGCACAGTCGCCGTACGCCCAGATCCGTGCGCAATTGCCGCTCGAGAGCGGCATCGTCTGCCGGCAGTTCCAGCCAGCCGCAGAAACGGGCTGCCTCCTCCTCGTTCAGTTTCACCAGCCAGGCGCCGGGCAGTCCGGCCAGCGCCACCCCGGCGGCGTCGTGGGGTGCGCGCAGGTTGGGATCGTAGACATGGGCCCGGGCAGCCTGCACGAGGGCGTCCAGCGCCTGGCGGGAGCCGGATTCCCGCCGCGCGAGCGTGCCATGGACCACCACATCCGCCGCAGCAGCTGCGGCAAGAGCTGCCGGGCAAGCCTTGAGGTCATCCCAGCCGCAGGGGCCATTGAAGCGGTAGCTGGCGCTCCCGTCCGGCCCCAGGCTGGCAATCGCCTGCCCGGTGGGATGGTGGGGATGGGTGAGGAGGTGCGTCACGTCGACGCCATGGCCGGCCGCTGCGGCAATGGCTTCCTCGCCCAAGCGGTCGGCGCCCACCGTCGAGAAGACGGCTGCCCGGGCGCCTGCCTTCACGGCATGGGCCGCCACGTTGAGGGGGGCACCGCCGAGGAAACGGCCGTCCGGCAGCACGTCCCAGAGCACCTCGCCCATGCAGAAAAGAGATGGTTGCATGTTGCTCATCCGGTCGATAATACGACATTGCAATCGATTGTTTAGACACCTTGCCCCAAGGTTGACCGGTATACTCGACCGCATGAAAACTCGCGCCGCCGTCGCTTTTGCCGCCAACCAGCCGCTGGAAGTCCTCGAGGTCGACCTCGAGGGACCGCGCGCCGGCGAAGTCCTGGTCGAGATCAAGGCCA